>CALNBE010000068.1 GCA_937874455.1 uncultured Opitutia bacterium
TGCGTCTGCAATGGGACGCCGCCGCCGGCCGCCTTTCCTTCGACTACTCCCGCGATGGCACACCGGTGAGCAGCGGTCGTCTCGTGCTTTCCGCCGAAGAAAAAATCCCGCCCGCCGTTTCCCCCGGAAAAATTTCCTCCGCGCCCGCCGCCGTTTCCCCAACGGAAAAATTTTCCTGCTGCATCGTCATTCCCTGCTACAACCACGGCTCCTCCCTGCCCGCCGTGCTCCGCGCCCTCGCGCCGCTCGGCCTGCCGGTTATCGTGGTGGACGACGCCAGCACTCCGCCGCTCGCCGCCGAGGAAATTTCCTCCGCCTGCACCACGCCGCTCCATTTGCTCCGTCACGAGTCCAACCAAGGCAAGGGCGGTGCCGTCCGCACCGGCCTTCTCGCTGCGGCGGAAATGGGTTTCTCCCACGCGCTGCAAATCGACGCCGATGGCCAGCACGACACCGCCGCCCTCCCGGAATTCCTCGCCGCCGCCCGCCACAATCCCGCCGCCCTCATTTCCGGCCAGCCGGTTTACGACGCGTCCGTCCCCGCCGCCCGCCGCTACGGTCGCTACCTCACCCACGCCTGGGTCTGGCTCGAAACCCTTTCCTTTCAGATCAAGGACAGCATGTGCGGACTCCGCGTTTACCCGCTCGCCCCGACCATTCCCTTGCTCGAAAAACCCTCCCTCGGGCGGCGGATGGATTTCGATGTCGAAATCCTCGTCCGCCTTTTCTGGGAAAATGTTCCGATGCGCTTCCTCCCCGTCCGCGTCACCTATCCCGTCGGCGGCATTTCCCACTTCGATCCGCTCCGCGACAACCTGCGCATTTCCTGGATGCACACGCGACTGGTCTGCGGTCTCCTGCCGCAACTGCTCCGCCGCCGCTTTTTCCCTTCCCCAAAAAATTCCTCCGCTCCCGTCATTTCCTCCGAGGAAAATTCCTCCGCCCGCCACTGGTCGCGGCTCGCCGAGCGGCGCGGTCTCTGGGGCATGCGCTTCCTCCTGTTCACTTACCGGCTGCTGGGATTTCGCGTTTTTCAATTTTTCCTCCTCCCGGTGATCACTGTTTTCTGGCTCACCGCAGGCCAGGCCCGTCGCGCCTCGAAAAACTACCTCCGCCGTCTGCGCCAGCACGCCGCCGCCCAGGGAATTTCCCTGCCGCCGCACCTCACCAGCTTCCGCCATTTCCTCCGCTTCGGCGAAAACATCCTCGAAAAACTGGCCGCCTGGCGCGGTGACATTTCCTCCGCGGCCATCGACATCACTCCCAACGCCGACATCGACCGGCTGCTCGCGGAGAAAAAAGGCGGGCTCCTCCTCTGCCCTCATCTCGGCAACTTCGAACTCTGCCGCGCCATCGGCTCCCGGCACGGCTGCACCATCCACGCCATCGTCTTCACCCGGCACGCGGAACGTTTCAACCAACTCCTCCGCGAAACCGCCCCGGCCTCCCAGATCAATTTGATTTCCTCCGCCGATCTCAATCCCGCCTCCGCCGTTTTCCTCCAAGAAAAAATCGCTGCGGGCGACTGGGTCGCCATCGCCGCCGACCGCACTTCCGCCACCCACGCCGACCGCGTCGTTTCCGCCGATT
>CALNBE010000069.1 GCA_937874455.1 uncultured Opitutia bacterium
CCCCAATCACCCTCACCGCCACTCCCCCAAATCCAAAGCCTCTCGTAATGCACGCCCCAGCCCGTCCGCGCTGATGGGCTTGGAGAGCATGCCCGCTACGCCCATCAATTTCACAGCCTCGGCCGTCCACGGCCCACTGTATCCGGAAAGCAACAGCACGGGGACGTTCCTGCGGGCGGCCAGCATCTGCCTGGCCAGCATCACCCCGTCCATTTCCGGCATGCTCACGTCCGCCAGTACAAGATCCGCCATTTGTGGATTGGATTTGAACGCTGCCAGCGCCTCCCGCGGATCGGTAAACGTAATCGGCAAGAACCCCATCAGCTCCAGAACTTCGCCCGTCACCGAAGCCACCGCCTCGTCATCGTCAACCAGCAATATCCGTTCGCCCCGGCCCCTGACTCCCGTCGTCGCACGCCGCCCTCCCGCTCTCGGCGGAAGCTCCGTACTTCTGGCCACCACAGCGGCTTCCTGTGCGCGCCGTCGAGGCAACAACGGCAGATAGATGCGCACGGTCGTACCCTCCCCGGACTTGCTGGTCGCAACAATCTCTCCACCGTGAGCCTTGACCACGCCATAAGCAACAGGCAGCCCCAGGCCGACTCCAGCGCCAGCGGGCTTGGTCGTATAAAAGGGTTCGAAAATTCGCGCCAAAGTCTCCGGAGCCATCCCCGTCCCGTTATCTTCAACTTCCCATAACGCATATTCCCCCGGCTTCGCCTCCGACAACGCCGCATCCGCTACCCTCCCGATGACAATTTTCTTCAAGCCAATCCGCAGCCTCCCCTGCTCCGCTGGCATGACTTGCATGGCATTCTGGCAGAGGTTGCGCAACACCTGTTGCAGCTGCTTGGCATCGCCTCGGATAATCGCCGAAACTGGCTCGATCATCAAATTTAACTTCGCCTCGCAGCCACGCTCCTGCTGCCAATCCCCTGCCCACACTGGCAGCAACTCCGCCAAGTCGATTTCCCGAAACTGCTGCTGCCGGTCCCGGTGGCTGAACTGCAAAACTTGCCGCACTAGCACGGATGCCTGCTCCAGCGCCTCCAGCAGATTGTCCATGTTGTGCTTGGCCTTTTCCTCCGGGGGAAGGCTGGCCCGAACCAGCTCCGCGTTGTGGAGAATCACCGCCAGCAAATTGTTAAAGTCATGCGCCACTCCGCCCGCCAGCACACCCAGCGCTTCCATTTTTTGGGACTGATTTAATTTCTGCTCCAGACGTCTCCGCGCCTCCGCGCCCTTTTCCCGCTCCGTCACATCGCGAAAACGCCAAATCCGCCCTTCATACCGTCCCGCTCGCAAACACGATGTCACCGCCACCTCAAGACGCTTGTTCCTCCATTCCAGCACACAGGGATCCGACGCACTGCGCCCGTCAAGCAGCTCCTCCCACGCGCATTGATCTTCGACATCCCTCTTGATCCGATCCGCCACCTCCATCCACGAGCTCAGCGCCACCTCCCCGGCGTCAAAACCGGTTATTTCAACAAACTTCTTGTTGAAAACAATTATCCGCCCCGCGGCATCATGAATGACCACGCCCTCCTGTGCAGACTCCACAGACGAACGCAGCAGCATCGAGGAAACACTCGGCAGTTCATGCGCCATTTCGTCCGAATCCAGTGACACCTTTGTCCTGTTTTGCCGCATGATCTGCCGGGCCACATCGCTCAAAAACGCCACCTCCATCCACACGCCCCAACCTTCCGTCACCATATCCGGGGCACCACCCAGGCAGATAATCGGGATGCGCAACCCCCTTTCTTGAATCAATCGCAGCGTTGCCATTCCCAACAACTCCGCCCGACGGGAGGCACAGAGTATCATATCCACTTTCTTCCCGTGCGAACCCAGCAAGAACTCCCGCATCTCCGACTCCTGATGGACGATTTCAATTTCCGGCTCCACTCCCGCCTGTCGCAACTGCTCCGCGATCAACACCGCCTCAGTCGGCTCTCCTTCCAGATACAACACATTCAGAGGTGGCAACTCCATGCGCCCTCCCTGCCACATCAGGCAGTTTCTTCAATCGAAAACACTCGCCATCAATTTTGACGTGCCCAAGCATTCTTCTTCTTTTCACAATCTTATGAACAAATACATCGTCGAACTCATCGGCACATTCTTCCTAGTGCTGACTGTCTCCTGCACCGCGCTGCTCAGCGCCGGCAACCCGCTAACACCAATCGCCATTGGTTCCGTGCTCATGGTGATGATCTATGCCGGCGGCCACATTTCCGGTGGGCACTACAACCCGGCCGTCAGCCTCGGAGCTTTGCTGCGGGGCCGTCTTTCCGCCAAGGATTTTGTCCCCTACCTAATCTCTCAACTGGTCGGTGCCGCACTCGCCGTGATCGCCGCCAAAGCGCTTTTCCCGGCGGAAGCCAACTCCATTGCCATCGCCATTGAGGCCAGCAAAAGCGTTGTGCCCGCCGCATCGCCCGCACTACTCCCGATTTTCCTCGCCGAATTCCTCTTCACCTTCGCCCTCGTTTACGTGGTGCTCAATGTGGCCACCGCCAAGGGCAACGCCGGCACCGGCTTCTACGGTCTGGCCATCGGCTTCACCGTGCTGGTCGGCGCCATCACCGTCGGCGGCATCTCCGGCGGCGCCTTCAATCCTGCCGTCGCCTTCGGCGTCGCACTCATCGCCAAACCGGGCGTGGTGCTCACTTTCTCCCTCATCTGGATTTATCTGCTGGCCCAGTTCCTCGCCGGAGCCGTCGCCGGACTGCTCTTCCGCGCGCTTAATCCGGACGACAAATAATCCGCATCGGAAAATTTCCTTTGGCAGGCGGTCCTCTCCGGGCCGCCTTTTTCTTTTTCCCGACAAGGCACTTGTCCCCGCCGCATTCTTTCCTTCGCTCTCCCCCATGCTCACTCCCTCCCTTGCCGCCATTCTTTACGACTTCCACAAATATGCGGGGCACGCCTCCTTTCTCCTGCCAATCCTGGTCATCGTCATTTGCGTTCTCCTGAAAAAACGCCAGCCACTGCTGCGCCTTGCCCCAGTGCTGCTCGACGTGCAATTCACCCTCGGCATCATGCTCTGGCTGCTGGAAAAACGCACCATTTCCCTGCTCCACCCGCTGGTCATGCTGGTGGTCCTCGCCCTGGCCCACATCGCCGCCAAAAAGGAAAACCCCGCCACCGTCACCGCGCTCTGGCTCGCGGTGCTCGGTCTGATGGTGCTGGGCATGCTCATCGCCCGGGGAAAAATCTTCCCCGGACTCTGGCTGGTTTGAGGCCGTTCAGCGTCCCGGCGGGGAAATAATGTTCCCGTAGCGGTGGTAGCTGTGCGCCACCGCTTGCTCCCGGAAACAGGCGCGCATTTCCAAGCGCCCGTTTGCCAAGGCCCGACCCGGCACATAGGCCAAGTGCGCTTGGTTCGTCGCGCGGAGCAATTCCTCCGACGTCGCGCCCAGCGCCCGAAAAACCGTCCACTTCCCGCCGCCGATTCTCGCCGCCAGCGCGGCATCGCTTTCCTCCACCGCCGCCACGCCGGAAAGCTTCGGCAACAACTCCGCGTCCGCCGCGCTCACCGTCACCGGCACCCGGGCCAGTTTCGCCGCCAGCACCGCCAGCGCCGTCTCCGCCTTCGCCGTGCCCTCGGCCACCCGCACCAGCACTCCGGGCTGCGGACGATAGCGGAAATGGTTGTGCTCGCCGCGAACTCCGCTCGGGTCGTGCTCCTGCGAAAATTCCGTCGCCCACGCGTGGGCAAAATTCCCCGCCGCCGCGGTCAACATTTCCGTCGTTTCCTCTCCGGCCCAAGAAACCAGCGCCTGCAGCAGCGCCTTTTCCTCCGCGTCCAAATTTCCTTTGCGCTGCGGCAGACCGTCGGGTTCCCAATGACAAAACTGCGCAACGTAGTTGGGGCCGCCGGCCTTCGCTCCCGGCCCATACACCGAGGCCTTCCAGCCGCCAAAGGGTTGCCGCCGCACAATCGCCCCGGTGATTCCACGGTTGATGTAAAGGTTGCCCGCCTCGATATTTTCCCTCCACAACGCGATTTCCCGGTCGTCCAGAGAATGCAACCCCGAGGTCAGCCCGTATTTCACGCTGTTCACAATTTCGATCGCGTGGGCCAGATTGTCGGCGCGCACCAGGCCGAGCACCGGGCCAAAACACTCCGTTTGCTGATACCACGAGCCCGGCGCGACGCCGCGTTTGATTCCCGGAGTCCACAAACAGGAATTTCCTTCGAGCATCCTTGGCTCCAGCAGCCATTCCTCGCCCGCGTCCAAAGTCGTCAAACCGCGCCGCAGAGTTTCGTCCGGTTCGTGAATCAGCGTGGTCATCACGTTCGCCGTGTCCCAGGCCACGCCAACGCGCAGCGAGGCGGCGGCATCGCGGAGCTGGCGCATGAACGCCGCGTTGTCGTAAACTTCCGCCTCCAGCACCGCCAGCGAAGCGGCGGAACATTTCTGCCCGCCGTGACCGAAGGCCGACTTCACCAGATCCTTGATCGCCTGGTCGTGGTCGGCGTTCGCGGTGATGATCATGGCGTTCTTTCCTCCGGTCTCGGCAAAGAGCCGCAAGTCCGGGCGAAAATCCAAAAACTTGGCCGCGGTGTCGCTGGCTCCGGTCAGCACCACGCCGCCGATGCGCGGATCCGCCACCAGCTTTTTCGCCAGACCCTTCGCCGGGGTGACAAACTGCAAAACCTCCTTCGGAATTCCCGCCTCCCACAGCGCATTGAGCAGCCGCCAGCCGCACAGCACCGTGTCACTGGCCGGCTTGAAGATCACCGCGTTGCCCGCCATCAGCGCGGCCAGTGCGCCACCACAGGGAATGGCCAAAGGAAAATTCCACGGCGGGGTGATCGTCACCACGCCGAGCGGCGAGGGTTTCGCCCCTTCGTAAAGCGCGGCATCGTCAAACGCCCGCGCATAGTAATTGGCAAAATCGATCGCCTCGGAAACTTCCGGGTCGGCCTCGTGCACCGCTTTGCCGCCGTCCACAATGGCCGCCGTGATCAGCCCGCCGCGATGGCGCGCCAGACTGGCCGCCGCCCGCAACAACAACTCCCGGCGCTCCGCCACCGGCCGCGCCGCCCAAGCCGCCACCGCCTGCGCCGCGGAGGAAATCGCCCGCTCCAGCAGCGCCTCGTCCGCCAGCGTGTAGCGATACGCCACCTCGCCTGGCCGGGCCGGATCGCGCCCCTCCGCCCAGTTGCCGTTGCGGATGAATTCCCCGCCAATCTGCAAAGGAATTTCCTCCGCCGGTTCCGCCTTGGCCCGCATCACCAGCGCGTCGATCCACTCGCGGTTGGCGGACAGAGTCCAGTCGGTGTCGGCTTCGTTTTCAAAGGGTTTTTCCAGCGGCGGCTCGCGCTGCTCCGTCGCCCGGTTCTGCCCGCGGTTCGGTCCGACCTTCACTGCCTCCGCCCGGCGCACCGCGTCGAGGAACCAGTTTTTTTGCTTTTCCCAGTTCGCCGAGCCAACGCTCAGCCCGAAAAGATCATGCAGGAAATTTTCCTCCGAGGTATTCTCGTCCAGCCGCCGCACCAGGTAGGCAATCGCACTGTGAAAATCATCCTTGCTGACAATCGGCGCGTAGAGCAGCAATCCGTTCGCCGCGTCCTGCACCGCCGCGGCCTGGTGATTCGCCATGCCTTCCAGCATTTCCAGCTCCACCCATTCCTCCACGCCGTGCGCGCTGCGCAACAGCAGCACATAGGAGAGGTCGAACAAATTGTGCGAGGCGGTGCCGAGGTGCACGACCCGCGCGTTTTCCGGCTGGCAGCCAAAATGCACCATCCGCTTGTAGTTCGCGTCCACGTCCGGCTTGTTGTAATACGGAGCCTGTTCCCAGCCGTGCGACGACGCCTCCACCCGCTCCATCGCCAGATTCGCCCCCTTTACAATTCGCACCTTGATCGGCGCGCCACCCGCCGCCACCCGGGCCCGCGCCCACTCGGTCAGCTCCTTTTGCACCGCGCTCGAATCCGGCAGATACGCCTGCAAAACAATCCCCGCCCGCAACGACAAAAACTCCGGCTCCATCAGCGTCCGCTTGAACGCCTCCTCCGTCAGGTGCAGGTCGCGATACTCCTCCATGTCCAAATTGACAAACTTCGGCACCCGCGTGCCGTCCGCCCGCTTGAAGGAATTTTCCTGCGCGGCGCGATACAGCGTGCGCAAGCGTTTCTGAATCTCCTTCACCGTGTCCTCGAACGCGAGGGTGTTCAACTGGCTGAAAACCGCGGAAATCTTCACCGAGATGTACTCCACATCCGGCGACGCCAGCAGGTCCAGATTCGCCCGCAGCCGGTGTTCCGCCTCGCCCTCGCCGAGAATCGCCTCGCCGAGCTGGTTCAGATTCATCCGCGTCCCGGCCTTTTTCCTCCGCGCCAGATGCGGCAGCAAGCGTTCCGGCTCCGAGGGCAAAATCACCTGGCTCGAATCCTCCCGCAACTGGCGCGTCACCGCCGACATGATGGTCTTCGGGAAAACCGGGGCAAAGGTCGCCCCGACACCCATCAGCCCGCGCTCCACCGCGGTCAGGTAGCGCGGCACGCCATATCCTTTCACCAAATACGCAAACTGGTCCGCCACCCGCGCCGGGCTGGTCGCCCGAAAAACCTGGTCCGCCAGCGCCAGCGTCAGTGCCTTGCCGGAAGGATCGTCCATCATCCGCGACATTTTCGCCGCCTGCCGCGCGTCACGCACGCCAATCCGTTCCTGCGCCTGCCGCAGCAAATCCGCCGCCAGCAACGTTGCCTCCTGCGCCAGTTTTTCATGATCAATAGGTTGACCTTTGACCGCGTTGATTCTCTCCGCAATAGGGTTAAACGATGACATTTTGGCAGGGTTGTTCCGTCATGCCTAAACACCCGGCACGCCACTATCCAGAAAATCTAAAAACAAGAGGTAAAAACCTTATAACCAAAAAGCTACATCCCGAAATTTCTGCGCAAAAATTTGCACGCTAGTTCATTTTTAGCCGGCCGTACCCCCGCTCAAAACTGATTCAGCAATGCCAGCACCTGCCGCTCCAATCCCGGCAAAATTTCCTCCGGAGTCCCAGCGTCCAGATCGTGCACCTGCCAGTATTCCACGCGTTCCTCCCAGCCGGGATGCAACTGCGCGAGCAAAACCCGGTGCTCCGCCTCTTTAACCGCCACAATGTGCTGCGCGGTCGCCAGATCGGTGTTGCCCACCTGAGCGGGACAAGCTCCGGTGCAGGTCAGGGGAATGCCCCGCTCGGCCAGCGCCCGGATGGTGTGTGGGGAAATTTTCCCCGGCAAATCCGCCGCCAGATGCGTCGCCAGCCCCCTGGAAAAAGCCCGGGCCGCCAAGCCGCGGCGCGCCGCATGAAAATTAAAAACCGCTTCCGCAAACCGACTCCGGTAGTAATTCCCCGAACAGAGAAAGAGGACGCGCATGGCTGCACTTCAGCCAAAATTTTCGCCGCTTGGCAATGAAATGTTCCGCCGCCGATCCCGCGCATTTCCCCAAAAATTACAGCTTAACACGCCGCCGCAAACTTCATACCTTCCCCATTTTCCTTTGCTCCCTATGCTTACCCGCACCCTCGTCAAAGACGCCCACAACGCCCCGGCCGCCGCCGACGCCATTTTGCTCCAGGGCTGGATTCGCACCCGCCGCGACGCCAAAACTTTTTCCTTCGTCGAACTCAACGACGGCTCCTGCCTCAAGGGGATGCAAGTCATCGTCAACGATTCCCTGCCGGATTACGCCGAGCTGATGCGCCGCTCCACCACCGGCGCCTCCGTCAGCGTGCGGGGGAAGCTTGTGCCGTCCCAGGGCGCGGGGCAAAAATGGGAGGTGGTGGCGGAGAAATATGCCGTGCTCGGCGAGGCCGACGCCTCCTACCCGCTGCAGAAAAAAGGCCACTCGCTCGAATTCCTCCGCGAAATCGCCCACCTGCGTCCGCGCACCAATCTTTTCGGCGCGGTCTTCCGCGTCCGCAGCCGCATGGCCTACGCGATTCACCAATTCTTCCAAGAGCGCGATTTCCTCTACGTCCACACGCCCATCATCACCGCCAGCGATTGCGAGGGCGCGGGGGAAATGTTTGGCGTCTCCACCCTCGATCCGCTCAACCTGCCGCGCGACGCGGAGGGAAACATCGACTACGCCCAGGATTTCTTCGGCAAAAAAACCTCCCTCACCGTCTCCGGCCAGTTGGAGGGCGAGACCTTCGCCTGCGCCCTTTCCAGCATCTACACTTTCGGCCCGACTTTTCGCGCTGAAAACTCCCACACGTCCCGCCACGCCTCCGAGTTCTGGATGGTCGAACCCGAGGCCGCCTTCCTCGATCTGGAGGGCGACATGCAACTGGCCGAGGATTTCGTCAAACACCTGATCCGCGACGCCCGCGAGCACTGCGCCGCCGATCTCGAATTTTTCGGCAAATTTGTGGACAAGGAACTTTCCGCCCGCCTCGACTTCGTCCTCGAACGTCCTTTCCAGCGCTGCAGCTACACCGAGGCAATCGACATCCTGCAGGCGGCAGGGAAAAAGTGGGAGAAAAACGTCGCCTGGGGCGACAACCTCCAGTCCGAGCATGAACGCTATCTCTCCGAGGAGCACTTCAAATGCCCGGTCACGGTTTACAATTACCCCCGCTCCCTCAAGCCGTTTTACATGAAGGTCAACGCGCCCGACGCCGCGGGACGCGAAACCGTCCGCGCCATGGACCTGCTGGTGCCGGGCATCGGCGAAATCATCGGCGGCAGCCAGCGCGAGGAAAACCTCGAGGTGCTCCGCGAAAACATGCGCCACCACAATCTGAACGAGCAGGACTATTCCTGGTATGTCGATTTGCGCCGCTACGGCAGCGTGCCGCACGCCGGGTTCGGCCTCGGCTTCGAGCGCATGCTGATGTTCGTCACCGGCGTCGCCAACATCCGCGACGTGATTCCCTTTGCCCGCACGCCAGGCAACGCCGCCTTCTGAGGCGCAAAGGAAATTTCCTCCGCTCCTGTTTCCTCCCGGTCATCCGCTTGCCGGGGAAATTTTCCTCCGCGTCTAACGCCGGGCCGGGAACCAGGTCACCGCCGCGCCAAAGGGCGCGTAATCGCGGATGAAGCCCTCCGAAAAAACCACCTCCACCCGCTTGTTCCGCTCCCGGAACCGGATGTAGTCCGTGCCTTCCACCACCTTCACCGCAGTCTCGTCGGTGGTCTTCGTGATCGTCAACTGATCGCTGCCCGGCCGCGCCACAATCAGATAATCCGGCGTCGCCAACCGCACCGCGGCAATGTGCGACTGGGTTTTTGCATTCGCCTCAGTGCGCAGACTCAGCACCACACCGCAGGTGAGCGGTTCGCTAATCGGATCCAGGTGCACCGTTCCCTGCATCCCCGTCAGCCAAAAGCCGCCCAGCTTCCGGTCGTAGTGCGGCTTTTCCAAAACCGCGCCGCCGGCGGGAATCACCACGTATTCCGCCACCTCGGGGTAAACTGTTTGCTCGGAGGAAACACAGCCCGCGCAGCACAACGCGCACAGGGGAAGCAGGGCAAAGCATCGCATAGTCGCGCCACCGTAGTTTCCCTTTCCGGAAAAACAACCCCGGAGAAAATTTCCTCCGCGCTTTTTCTGTCGAAGTTCCTCCGCCCGCCGCCACAGTAAAAACCCGTCCATGGCCATTCCCACCGTCGTCATCCGCCACGCCAACGAGCGTCTTTCCAAATGCAGCCTCACGCCGCTGCATGGCCGTCCCGAAATCACTTTTCTCACCGCGCGCGGCGAAATGCGCTTCGACGCCACCGGGCACATCGTGCTCGCAGTGGACGCGCCGGTGCTTTCCGCCGCCGACGCGGGGAAACCGCTGCTGCTGCTCGACAGCACCTGGCGGCTGCTGCCGAAACTCCTCCGGCGCCTCGACGGTGCTCCGGTCTTCCGCAGCCTGCCCGCCGGCATCCGCACCGCCTACCCGCGAGTCAGCAAAGTTTCCTCCGATCCGCTGGGCGGGCTGGCCTCGGTCGAGGCGCTGTATCTCGCCCGCAAACTGCTGGGTGACGACGATCCCTCGCTGCTCGACGGCTACCACTGGCGCGCGGATTTCCTCGCCGGGCTGGCGGCCCATCCCGATGTTTTTCCCCGACGCGCATAACCACCTGCAAGACCCCCGGCTCGCGGAAAGCCGGGAGGAAATTATCGCCGCGGCGAAAAAATCCGGTGTCGCCCGCATGGTGGTCAACGGCACTGGCGAGGCCGACTGGCCGGAGGTCGCCGCGCTGGCCCGCGCCCATCCCGGCTTGGTCATTCCCGCCTTCGGCCTGCATCCGTGGCGGGTGAACGAGCGCGGGGAAAACTGGCTGGCCACGCTGCGCGATTTCCTCCGCGAATTTCCTTCGGCACCCGTCGGCGAAATCGGCCTTGATCGCTGGTTGCCGGGACACGACCTGCCGGCGCAGGAAAAAGTTTTCCGCGACCAAATTTCCCTCGCGCAGGAACTCCGCCGCCCGCTGGTCATTCACTGTCTCAAGGCGTTCGGCCTGCTGGAAAAATGCCTCCGCGACCACTTTCCTTTGCCGCGCAATTTCCTTCTCCACAGCTACGGCGGCTCGCTGGAGCAAACGAAAATCTTCGCCGCGCTCGGCGGCTGGTTTTCCTGCTCGGCCTATTTTTTCCTCCCGCGCAAAGCCGCCCAACAAGCCGTTTTTCAGCACATTCCGCTGGAGCGGTTGCTCGTCGAAACCGACGCGCCCGACATGCGCGGCCCGGAGGAATTGTCCCCGCATCCGCTCGCCGACCGCGAAGGAAATCCGCTCAACCACCCGGCCAATCTGCCCGCCATTTACACCGCCGCCGCCCGGCTGCGCGGCATGGAGCCCACCGCATTTTCCGCCGCCATCGCCGCCAACTTCCAAAATTTCTTCCGCTAAAAATCCCCCATTCCCGACTCCCCAAGCCGCGCCACTTCGACAAAGCGCAGCACCGGACGGGCCACCGCGCGCGACGCGGCCAAATCCACCATGAAGCGCGCCTCCCAGTCATTTTCCTCCACGGCATCGATCAATACCTGCGCCACCGCGATTTCCTCCGGCGCGTTGGCCGCAGCGTCATCCCAGTGCGTGTGGTGCGCCGCCCGGCCTTCGGGATCGAGGCGGAAACGTCCGTGCAACTCGAAATACGGCGCAAAGGAATTTTCCATCCGCCGCGCTTCCGCCCGCAACGCCGTCTCGTCGGAGGAATTTTCCGCCGCCAGCATTTCCGCCGCGCCTTCCCAGTCCCGCGCCGCCGCCTTTTGCAGGAACGAAAGCATTTCCAGCCGCGCCAGCCGCCGGAATCCCGCGGCGTCCCGGGTGATGTCGAACGAGACCGGGCGGGCTGGCTGGCCGGCAATTTCCTCCGCGACGTAATCCGGATTTCGCAGCCGCTCCCATTCCTCCAGCAAGCTCGAATCAATGCCGCGAATCAACTCGCGGAAATATTCCTCCATCTCCACCACCGCCTCGGTTTTGGCCGAGTCCGGCACCGTTTGCGCCAGCACTTTCCACACCTGGGAAAGATGGCGCAGCAGCAATCCCTCCGCCCGCTGCAGGCCGTATTCCCGGATGTAATCGGCAAAGGAAAGGTAGCGCTCGTACATTTCCCGTGCGATGGATTTGGGCTGGACGTTTTCCTTTTCCACCCAGGGATGCGCGGCGGCAAAGGCGTTGAAGGTGTTGTATAAAAACTCCCGCAGCGGCTTCGGGTGCTCCAACTCCTCCAGCTTCGCGATGCGCTCGTCGAACGGCACGCCCTCGGCCTTCATTTTTGCCATTTCCTCCGTCTTCAACTTGTCGAGCTGGCGGCGCAAAATGGTCTCGGGATTTTCCACAATCGCCTCGCACAGGGTCAGCACATCGAAGGGATAATCCGCCGACTCGCGGTCGAGCAGCGGCAGCGTGTCGAGGAGGTAAAGCGAGAGCGCCTGGTGCAGGGAAAAATCCTCCTGCAGGGCGAGGTTCACCCGCAGTTTTCTCCCCGAGGGTTCGGGGGAAATCCACTCGACGATTTTCCGGTCGAGCAACGCGCGAAAAAGCTGCCAGGCGCGGCGGCGGTGCGCCTTTTTCTGATTTGGCGAATCATGGCAATCGGCGATCAACCGGCGGAGGAAACGGCACCCGTCCTCCTCGCGGGCCAGTGCCTGCAACAACATGCCGTGCGAGACGGCGAAGCGCGACTGCAAGCCCTCCGCCGGAGCGGTCATGAGCTTTCCAAAGGTTTTTTCGTCCCAGACCACCGCGCCTTCGGGCGGTTTTTGCCTGGCGATTTTCTTCGCCTTGCCGGGATTCGCCGCGGCTTTTTCCTCCGCGCGCTTGTTCGCCACCACATGCTCCGGCGCCTGGACGATCACATGTCCGACGTCGTCGAAGCCCTTGCGTCCCGCGCGGCCGGCGATCTGGCGAAAGTCCCGCACGTTCAAAATCGCCGATTTTTTCCCGTCAAACTTGGCGAGCTGGGTGAACACCACGGTGCGGATCGGCACGTTGATGCCCACGCCCAGCGTGTCGGTGCCGCAGATAATTTTCAACAAGCCGCGCTGCGCGAGTTGCTCGACCAGGTTCCGGTAGCGCGGCAGCAAACCCGCGTGATGCACGCCGATGCCGTGCCGCAGCCAGCGTTTCATGTCTTTGCCATAAGGACTGTTGAACCGCTCCTTTTCCAGCGCGGAGGAAAGCGCCTCCTTTTCCTCCCGGTTGCAAACTGGCAGGCTCATCAGATTTTGCGCCGCCTCGGACGCCTCGCGCTGGGTGAAATGCACGAGGTAAACCGGCACTTTTTCCTGCGCGAGCAATTCCCCGACGCGCTCCTGCAAACCCTTTTCCGAATACTCAAACTCCAGCGGCACCGGCCGCCGGTCGCTCTGCACGCGCACGGAAGGTGCCCCGGTCAGACGGGTCAATTCCTCCTCGATGAAGGCGGTGTTGCCGATGGTCGCCGACATCAGCAGAAAGCGCGCCCGCGGCAGGCTGAGCAAAGGAATTTGCCAGGCCGCGCCCCGTTCCGCGTCAGAGTAGTAGTGAAATTCATCCATGATCACCGCGCCGATTTCCGCCGCGCGCGGGCCGCCGCCGAGGGCGATGTTGGCGAGGATTTCCGCCGTGCAGCAAAGGATCGGCGCGGAGGAATTCACACTCGCGTCACCGGTCATCATGCCGACGCGCTCCGGGCCAAAGTCGCGGCAGAGTGCGAGGAACTTTTCGTTCACCAGCGCTTTGATCGGACAGGTGTAAACCGAGCGGCGGCCCAGGCAGAGTTCCTTGAAGTGCAGCGCGGCGGCGACCAGGGATTTGCCCGAGCCGGTCGGGGTGTTAAGGATGACGTGCGCGCCGCCGAACAATTCCAAAATCGCCTCCTCTTGCTCGGAGTACAGCTCCATTTTCCGTTCCGCCATCACTTCCAAAAAACGCGCCAGCACCGCATCGGAATCGATGAGGGACGGCGCGGGCGCCAGCGGCGGTGTCGGCAAGGGAAAACTCACGGCGAAAACGGCGAGACAATGCGGCTCCGCTTTTCCGGCGCGAGTTCATTTCCTTCGCGGAGGAAATCACGGACAAAAAAAGAGCCGCGAATCCACGCGGCCCGTTTTCCTTGGCGCAGAGGAAATTTCCTGCGCGCCGCGCCCGGCTCAGTAGGCGCGTCCGTCGCGGTTTTCAAAGAAGTTGATGTAGGCGCGATTGAGCGTCGCATAGCCCCCCGGCGTCGGATAATCCCCGGTGAAATACCAGTCGCCGAGGCTGGTCGGGCAGGATTTATGCAGGTTTTCGATCGATTGGAACACCAGTACCAGCTCGCCCTGCCAGCCCGATTGCCTCGGGAAAACCAGCTCCGCCGCCTTGCGTGACAAATCCTCCTCGGAGAAGGCGGCGTAAATGCGTCCGACGTGGTTCACCATTTCCGCCGCGGGTTTTTTCGCCTGGCTGATGCAGTCGGCGTAAACCTCGCGCAGCAGTTCGTTTCTCCCCCGCTCCTTGCACAGCGCCACCGCGGACTGGAAGATGAGGAATTTGCCCATCTCCGACATGTCGATGCCGTAGCAGTCGGGATAGCGGATTTGCGGCGCGGTCGAGGCGATGACGATGCGGCGCGGATTCGGGCGGGCGAGAATGCGCAGAATGGACTGGCGCAGCGTGGTGCCGCGCACGATGGAGTCGTCCACCACCACCAGGTTATCCCCGGAGGAAATCGCGCCGTAGGAAATGTCGTAAACGTGCGAGGCCAGCTTGGTGCGGTTTTTCTCGGCGGAAATGAAGGTGCGGAGCTTGATGTCCTTGTGCGCGACTTTTTCGCTGCGCGGCCAGGAGTCGATAAGCAGCCGATCGAGGAGTTTTTCGTCCAGCGTGCCGTTTTTCGCCGCGGCGAGAATGGTGTTGCGGGTGTCGTCGCGCCAGCGGCGGTACACCTCATGAATCAGGCCGTAGAAGGCAACCTCGGCGGTGTTCGGGATGAAGGAGAAAACGGTGTGCTCCAGGTCGCGCTCCACCACGTCCATCACCTGGTCGTAGAGCGCCGCGCCCAGCGCCTTGCGCTCAGCGTAAATTTCCGGATCGTTGCCGCGGGAGAAATAAATGCGCTCGAAGGAGCAGTGCTTCTTCGGCTTGGGCGGATTGATTTCCTCGATCGTCACCGCGCCGTCGTCCTTCATGATGAAGGCGTGGCCGGGAGTGAGTTCCTTCACTTCGCTTTGCTCGACACCGAAGATGGTCATCAGCGCCGCCCGTTCCGAGGCGACCGCGAAGACATCCTCGTTATGGATGTAGAAACAGGGGCGGATGCCATTCGGGTCGCGCAGGACAAAGAGATCGCCGTTGCCGATGAGACCGATCAGCGCGTAGGCACCGTCCCAGTTTTTCGAGGCGCGGCGCAAAATTTTCGCCACATCCAACCGCTGCGAAATAATCGGAGGAATTTCCGCGCCGCTCAGGCCGTCCTTGTCGCGGAGTTCGTGGTAAATTTCCGTGTGCTCCTCATCGAGCCAGAAGCCAATTTCCTCCAGGATCGACTGGGTGTCGGTGGAAAAAATCGGGTGGGCGCCGCGGTTGACGAGGCTGGTGTTGAGCTCGGAGGAATTGGTGATGTTGAAATTGCCCGCCAGCATCAGGTTGCGGGTCGGCCAGATGCTTTTGCGGAAATACGGGTGGCAGGAGCTGGCGTCGAGGTTGCCGGAAGTGCCGTAGCGCAGATGCCCGAGGAGAATTTCCCCGCCGAAATCGAAGTGGGTTTTCACCGTCTCGGGAAACTCCGGGATGATCACGCCGGAGCGGACTTTCTCGTCGTAGGCCTCCAAGTTGCGCGTGAAGACCTCGGTGAGCGCCTGGGCGGTGGGATCGCGGTCGCGAAACATGAAGGCCTCGCCGTGCGGCATGTTCCGCTTCACACAACCGATTCCGGCACCGTCCTGGCCGCGATTGTGTTGCTTTTCCATCAGGAGGAAAAGCTGGTTGAAGCCGTAAAGCGGCGTTCCTTGTTTTTGCTCGTAGTAAGCCAGCGGCTTCAAAAGCCGCACCAAGGCGATGCCACATTCGTGTTTCAAAGAGTCACTCATTGCTTGGGCGCAGAAGGCGTAAAGGTCGCCAGTTAAAAGAGGGTGATTTTCGAGTCGAGCGGGAATGATTTTATTTTAAAAATTTCTCCAAGCAAGTGAGAACCAGCAACTAAAACGCACAACACCGCCAGGAATTTCCGGCGGTGTTGTCGGGTTCGCATTCGCGGAGGAAATTTTTAAGCGATTTCCTCCACCACGGCGGAAAAGGTTTTTCCGTCGATCGTCAGGTTCAATTTTTGTCCGGGTCCGGAGGGTGCGTCGGCGGCCGGAGATTTCACTTCGACCGGCGCGGCGGCAGCCGGCGCGGGCGGATGGATGAAGGTTTTCAGCTGCTGGGGGAACATGGCGAACAGCACCGCCATTTCGTCGTTTACCGGGATGTCGGCCGCCTTCAGGTCGGCGTAAATCTTCGGCAGTTCCGGGGCGATCAGGTCCGCCGGACGTTCCGTGATGACCGGCTTTTGGGCAATTTTCTCCGCCAGCGCCTGAACCTCGGGATCCACCTTGCCGGGTGTGCGGCCGTAGTAACCGAGCGCGATATCGATGGCTTGCGGGGTGAAGTTTTTCCAGCGGCCAAATTTGACGTTGAAGGCGGCCTGGGTGCCGACGATCTGCGAGGTGGGAGTGACGAGCGGAATCCAGCCAAGGGCTTCGCGGACAACCGGGATTTCGGCGAGCACCTCGTCGAACTTGTCGGTCATTTTCAATTCTTTGAGCTGGTTGCGGAAGTTGCTCAGCATCCCGCCGGGCACTTGGTAAATCAGGGTGTCGGTATCCACCCGCTCATTGTTGGGGCTGGTGAACTGGCCGAGTTCGGCATAGACCTTGGTGAAGTATTCGCGGGCCCGATTGAGCGCGGCGAGGTCGTAATGCGGCGTGCGCGGGTGCCCCTTGAGAATTTCCAGCATTCGGACGGTGTCGGGCTGGGCAGTGCCGTTGGCGAATGGCGCGATGGAAGTGTCCACCATGTCCACTCCGGCTTCAATTGCCGCATAGTAGGTGGTAGCGGCGAGGCCGGCGGTGTCGTGGCTGTGGAGAACGACGGGGATCTTCGGGTGGCGTTTTTTCAGGCCGGAAATGATGTCGGCGGCGGCCTTGGGGCCAATGAGGCCGGCCATGTCTTTGACGCAAATGGTGTCGCAACCGATTTCCACCAGTTCGTCGCCGAGTTTGACGAAGGCTTCGATGGTGTGGACGGGGCTGGTGGTGTAGCAAATCACGCCCTCGGCGGTTTTGCCGGCTTTCTTGACGGCGGCGACGGCGGCGTGGAGGTTGCGGGGGTCGTTCAGCGCGTCAAAAACGCGGAAGACATCCATCCCGCGCTTGGCGCTGGCGTTAACGAAAGCTTCGACGACATCGTCGGCGTAGTGTTTGTAGCCGACCAGATTTTGCCCGCGCAACAACATCATGTGCGGGGTCTTGCTGGCGATACTCTTCAGCGTGCCGAGGCGTTCAAAAGGGTTTTCCTTCAAGAAGCGCAGTGCGCAGTCAATCGTGGCACCGCCCCAAGTTTCGAGGCGGGAAAAGCCCATCGCATCAAGCTCGGCGGCAATCGGGGTCATCTGCCCGATCGACATGCGGGTTGCGGCGAGCGACTGGTGCCCGTCGCGCAAAACAGTGTTGTTGAATGAAGCGGGAGTCATGAGGGAGGCGAAGCATTGCCACCCCGGCCGATTCTGCGAACAAAAAATGCCGCGGGGCAAGCCGCGGCAGGAAGTGTTCTCTTTGGTTAATGGCCCGGAGAAAGTTACTTATAGCCGGACCGGTCGGGGCCCATCCTCACGGAATCAATGGCGGATCCACGATCATCGCCGGCGCATTCGGATTGGCGGGCCGGGAGAATAGTCCGTTCTGTTCCACCAAAATGTTTTTGAGCAATGGCGAATCAATTCGCATTCGGCCCTGCACGGAAAACTTTTTCGGCGCATCCCTGACAATTCGCCCTTCCCAGATTTTTTTCCCCTGCCCCTGATTTAAATCCATCCCCGGCATTTCCTGCACCACCACCACATTTGCCGCGCCAGCCTCCACGTGGAGCGTCACCTCTCGGAAGGGCAGCGTCAGCCCTTGCGCGGGTGTTGCCGGCTCCTGGCTAGCCGGGCCTTCAAAGAGCTTCACCACCAGAAAAAGCACCACCACTGCAGCCAAGCCGCAAGCACCGTACAAGAGCCATTTTTTCCGGTCGGTTTCCGGACGGCTGGCCGTGCCCAAGGCGCTGGCGGTAAAATCGCTCTCGGCATTTTCCTCCGCGCCGCCTTTGTCCAGCAGCGAGGATCCGCCCGCAAAAATATCCCGCGTACCGCGCCGGGCAACCGGCTGGGTCAACCGAGACTGCACCTGGGTCGCGTAATCACTGAGCAGACGCTCGGGATCCAGCCGCAGGTATTTCGCGTAAATTTTCAAAAATCCGCGCCGGTAAACGTCCGCCAGCCCGATTCGCTCAAACTGGTTGCTCTCCATCGCGTCCAAAAACTCACCCCGAACCTTGGTCGCGTCCGCCGCTTCGCGGATCGAGATTCCCTGCCGCTGGCGCGCTTCGAGTAATTTTTCGCCGATGGTTTGCATGAGAGGAAAGGGGTGTGGGTTGAAGGAACGGAGTCGAGGCAAATAATTTTCTTCCAGCAATCAAGCCAGCAACACCGCGATCCGCTCCATCAGCCATAAAAACGGCCCCGCGCAATGCAACACCACCGTGCCCAGCACCTGACGAAATTCCGGGATGTTGATCGCCACCAGCAAGACCCACCAGCTGTTCCGCGCCAGAAGGGAAAACGTTTCCTCCCGCATGCCCACCACGTAGCGCATGACACGCGAGCCATCCAGCGGCGGCAGGGGAACCAAGTTGAACACCACCAGCACCAGATTGATAAACAACGCGGGGAAAATCAGCCGGGAGAAAACCACTTCCAGCGAACCCGGCGCGGCCAGCCCGAGCAAAATCCCGCCCAGCACCGTCACGCCCAGCGCCAGCAGCAAATTCATCCCCGGCCCGGCCAGTGTGGTCAAAATGTCGTCCCACATCCGCGTCTTGGCATTGGGCAGCGAAACCTGCACGGGCTTGCCCCACCCGATCAAAGCCACGGGCATGCCGCCGCCCAGCAGCACCGGCAGAAAAATCATCACCCCCGGAATCAAAAACGACCCGATCGGGTCCAAGTGCGCAAAGGGATCCAGCGTCACCCGTCCCTGCTGCCGGGGCAGCGGATCACCGCGCCGGTCCGCCACCCACGCATGGGCAAACTCGTGCAGCGCAAGGGCGCAAAGCAGGATGATGAACTGGATTCCGGCGGAGGCAAGGGCGTCGATATTCATGGCAGGATCACGGTCGCACGGCGGCGGATTTTTCCTCCGCGCCACGTTTCTCCACAGAGGCAGCATCCAGCTCTTCACGCAACTTTTTCCGCGAGTTTTCCAACTGGGGCGTGCGGCTGTTCGCGACGATTTCCTCTGCCGCCGCCAGCTGTCCCAGCCGGATCAGCACCCGGGCGCGGTACAGCGCGGTGACTTCCTTCTCCAGCGGCGTGCCGGCCTTGGCCGCAATCCGGTTCCACACCGCCAGCGCCCGCTCCCAGTCCGGGCTGGCACAGTCAAAAAAACTTTCCCCCCAGCGCCACAAATACCCGGCCTCCTCGGGCGCCAGCTCGGACGCGCGCTGAAACGCCCGGAGCATTTTCCAATCCGCCTCCCCGGTGCGAAGCAACTTTTCCCGCACCAGATGCTCACGATACGTCGCGAGAAATTCCCCGAGATGATACTGGTACACCGCCGTTTTCGGCTCCAGCTCCACCGCCCGGCCCAGCAAACGCCAGGCTTCGCGGAAATCCCCTTCCTCCGCCGCGTAAAGCCCCAGTTGATCCTGGATCATCGCCCGGTCCGGCAAAATTTTGTCCGCCTGCAAAAACTGCGCGTTGGCCTCCCGGCGCGCATCCACGGCGCGGAGGAATTTGCCATAAAACA
>CALNBE010000070.1 GCA_937874455.1 uncultured Opitutia bacterium
CCACTCCCTCCTTCAAGTTTACCCTGTTCAGTCTGGATGCGCACTTGGAGGAACTCTATTTCCGGGATGGAAAGAAATTTCGCACACTCGAAGCTCCCTCCGATTATCTGGACGCCCCCATCTTTTATCGGGGAGGAGATGCTGGCCCGCTGCAGCTGTTCCTTGGTACTCCGCCCTCGGACAAGGAACCCCCGCCCGTCCCAATCGCAATCATCCAGCCGGAACGTCGCGGCAACTATCTCGTTTTGCTGAAAAAGTCCCAATCTACGAAATACCAATCCTTTTTGATTGAAATCGACGACCTTGCCAACGCCCCCAACAGCTGGAATTTTGTCAATCTTTGCGACAAACCAGTCCTCGGCGTTTTCGATAAATACAAGGTGCAAGTTTTGCCGGGAAAATCCGCCAGCCTTTCCTTGGGCGACAAGGAGGGTTACTTGAAAGGAGAGCTTTTCACTCCTGGAAAAGACCGCTGGCAGCTCGCCTACACCACCCGTTTTTACCACCAACCCAAAAAACCGCGCACCTACTTCCTCCTGCCATCACCCTCCTCCCCAGATCGCATCAAACTTAAAGGCCTGGCAACCGTCATCACCGAGGCGGAGGAAAAGCCTCCCGGACAAGAAAGCCCGTCAAAATAAACTTTTCAGCCGGAACTTGCTTCCGGCTTTTTCGTTTTTTGGCTTAGTCCTTGCTAATTAGCATATCTGTGTAGTTTTTCCCGTCATGATTTTCCACCGCCTGCCTCCTATTTTCCTCCTCGGATTTTTCTCTGTGCTCGGCCTCGGACTCTCCACCGCCTGGGCGGAGGAAAAAGGCCCCATCCTCGTCGGCAACATCGGCTCGCTCTCCGGCAAAGACGCCAGTTTCGGCCAGGCCGGCCAGCGCGGGCTCATCCTCGCCATCGAGGAAATCAACGCCGAGGGCGGCATCAACGGACGGCCCATCCAACTCATCCACGAGGACAACCGCAGCACCGCGGGGGAATCCGCCACCATCGCCCGCAAACTGATTTCCCGCGACAAGGTCGTCGCCATCATCGGCGAAACCACCTCCGGACGCAGTCTCGAAGTCGCCCCGCTCGCCCAGCGCGCCCGCATCCCCATGATCACCCCTTCCGGTACCAACATCAAGGTCACCCGCGCCGGAAACTACATCTTCCGCACTTGTTTCATCGACCCGTTCCAAGGCGAAATCATGGCACGCTTCGCCCACGACAAACTGGGCTATCGCAAGGTCGCCGTTCTCAGCAGCACTTCCTCCGCCTACAGTGTCGAACTCTCCAAGGAATTTGAAAAACGCTTCACCGCCCTGGGAGGAAAAATCGTCGCGGAGCAAAAATACGCCGAGGGCGACCGCGACTTCAACGCCCAGCTCACCACCCTGAAAAACACCGGAGCCGAGGCCGTCTTCATCCCGGGCTACTACACCGAGGTCGCCCTCGCCGTCCGCCAGGCCCGGGCGCTGGGCATCGAGCTGCCGTTCTTCGGCGGCGACGGCTGGGAGGCTCCCGAGCTGCTCCAGATCGGCGGCGACGCCCTCAACGGCTGCTACTACTCCGCCCATTTCTCCGCCCAAAACAACAACCCCCAGGTCGCCGCCTTTGTCAAAAGCTACCAAGCCCGCTGGAACGGCGCCACGCCCGACGCCTTTGCCGCCCTAGGCTACGACACCGGACGCATCCTCGCCGACGCCCTGCGCCGCGCCGGCAGCACCAAGGGGCCGGATTTGCAAAAAGCCCTCGCCGCCACCAAAGATTTGCCGGGCGTCACCGGCAAAACCACTTTCGACAAAAATGGCGACCCGGCCAAATCCGCCGTCATCATCGTCATCGAAAACGGCAAAACCCGTTTCCACTCCACCATCGAACCCTGATTTCCTCCGCGCCGCGCCTTGGAACAAATCCTCCAGCAACTGCTCAACGGCATTTCCCTCGGGGCCATCTACGCCCTGATCGCGCTGGGCTACACCATGGTTTATGGCGTGCTCCGCTTCATCAACTTCGCCCACGCCGACGTCTTCATGGTCGGAGCCTTCCTCGCCTTTTTTCTCGGACAAAACCTTCCGGCAAACTCCATCGCCAGCACCATCCTCGTTTTGCTCGCCGCCATGACTGGCTGCGCCTTGCTGGGCACACTGATCGAACGGCTCGCCTACCGTCCGCTCCGGAGTGCGCCCACGCTCAACGTCCTCATCACCGCCATCGGTGTTTCCTTGCTGCTCGAATACTCTGGGCAACTTTTCCTCGGCGCCAACCCCCGCACCTTCCCTCCAGTTTACCCTTCCGCACAGCTAACCCTCGGCGGCGTGATCCTTTCCGGCAATCAACTGCTGGTCATCGGCGTCACCGCTGCGCTAGTACTGCTGCTGCAACTGGTCATCTACCAAACGAAAATCGGCGCCGCCATGCGCGCGGTCTCCCTCAATCCCGACGCCGCCCGGCTGGTCGGCATCAACGTCAACGCGGTCATCGCCTTCACCTTCGCCCTCGGCTCCGCCTTGGCCGGCGCGGGCGGCGTGCTCTACGCGATCAACTACCCGTCCATCGATCCGCTGATGGGGCTGATGCCCGGCCTCAAGGCCTTCGTCTGCGCCATCCTCGGCGGCATCGGCAACATCCCCGGCGCAGCACTGGGCGGACTGATCCTTGGGTTGGTGGAAACCTTCGTGGGCGGCAGCGAGGCCTCCACTTGGAAGGACGCGGTGGCTTTCGGGCTGCTCATTCTTATCCTGCTCTTCCGCCCCGCCGGTCTGCTCGGCAAACCGCTCCCGGAGAAAGTCTGAGCCATGCCGCCGCGCCGTCACTTTTTATTCCTGCTCTCCCTGGGGCTTGTCGCGGGCATCGCCTGTTTTTCCTCCGGGTTCGACCCCTATTACCTCGATCTTCTGATCATGGTCGGCGTGAACATCATCCTGGCCGTCTCCCTCAACCTGATCAGCGGGCACACCGGACAATTTTCCCTCGGGCACGCGGGCTTCATGGCCATCGGGGCCTATCTCTCCACCCTCGTCACCGTTTTCTGGAGCGACTCCCTGCTGGCCTCCGCGAATGAAAAACTCGCCGGATTCGCCGCCTCGCCCTGGGGACAAAACCTGCTTTTCCTCCTCGCCTTGCTGACCGGCGGTCTTTGCGCGGCCTTCGCCGGGCTGGTGGTCGGAGGACCATCCCTCCGGCTGCGCGGCGACTACCTGGCCCTGGTCACTCTGGGCTTCGGCGAAATCGTGCGCGTGACATTTCAAAACACCGAAACTTTCGGCGGCGCGCTCGGCATGTACGGCCTGCCCGATCACACCAGTTTCTTCTGGGTTTACGCCACCGTCGCTTGCACCCTCTTCGTAATCGGCAACCTCACCGACTCCACCTGGGGCCGCGGCTTCGCCGCCACCCGCGACGACGAGATCGCCGCCGCCTCCATCGGCATCAACCCCACCCGCTACAAGATCATCGCCTTTGTCGTCGGTGCCTTCTTCGCCGGGGTGGCCGGGGCACTGTTTGCCCATTTCAAAATGACCATCGTGCCGACCGGATTCGACTTCACCCGTAGCATCGAAATCGTCGTCATGGTCATCCTCGGCGGCATGGGCAACACTCGGGGCGTCATCCTCGCCGCCATTCTCCTCACACTGCTGCCGGAATTCCTCCGCCCGATCGCCCAATACCGCATGGTGCTCTACGCCCTGCTCCTGATCGTGCTGATGATCCTCCGCCCGCAGGGATTGTTCAACTTCCGTTTTTCCCGGAAAAAATCCGCCTGACTGATGGACACGACGCCGCCCGCCGATCCACGCTCCTCCGCGCCCTTGCTCGAATTGCGCCGGGCCACGGTGCGTTTCGGTGGCCTGACTGCGGTGAATGCGGTTGATTTGCAGCTTTTTCCCGGCGGCCTCTACGGCTTGATCGGCCCCAATGGCGCCGGCAAATCCACTCTCTTCAACCTGATCACCGGACTCTACCAGCCCACCGAGGGCGAGGTGCTGTTTTCCGGACATTCCCTCCGCGGCCAACGCCCCCACCAAATCGCCCGGCTCGGCATCGCCCGCACTTTTCAAAACATCCGCCTTTTCTCCGGGCTCAGCGTCTTCGACAACGTGCGCGTCGCCTGCAACCTGCATCGCGCCACCGCCCCCTGGCACACTTTGCTCCGCCTCCGGGCCTTTCAGTCCGACGAGGCCGCCATCACCGCCCAGGTGGATTCGTTGCTGACGCTCTTCGGCCTGCAATCCTTCCGCGACCACCCCGCCACCAGCCTGCCCTACGGCGACCAACGGCGGCTGGAAATCGTCCGCTGCCTGGCCACCCGCCCGCAACTGCTCCTGCTCGACGAACCAGCCGCCGGCATGAACCCCGCCGAAAAACTCGATTTGATCCGCCTCATCCGCGAGGTACGCCAGCGCTTCGCCCTGACCATCCTGCTCGTCGAGCACTCCATGCGCGTCGTCATGGATGTCTGCGAACACATCGCCGTCCTCGACCACGGCACCAAGATCGCCGAGGGCTCCCCGGCGCAAATCAAACGCAACCTGGCCGTCGCCGAGGCCTACTTGGGCACCGCCGCGCCAGCCATTCCGCCGGAGGAAAAATCCGCATGCTGACCGTCGAAAACCTCGCCGTTGCCTACGGGGCCATCAACGCCCTGCAGGATGTTTCCTTTGCCATCCCGCGCGGCGGCATCGTCACCCTCCTCGGCAGCAATGGCGCGGGCAAAACCACCACCCTGCGCACCATTTCCGGACTGGTGAAACCGCGCGGAGGAAAAATTTTCTTTGACGGCGAGGACATCACCCGCCTGCCACCGCACCGCATCGTCCAAGCCGGACTCTGTCACGTGCCCGAGGGGCGGATGGTCTTCACCAACCTCACCGTGGCCGACAACCTCCGGCTCGGCACCTGGCGCCAGCCCGACACCGCCCGCACCGCCGCCAATCGCGACTACGTTTTTTCCATTTTCCCCCGCCTCCAAGAGCGGCTGCACCAGCTCGCCGGGACCCTCTCCGGGGGCGAACAGCAAATGCTGGCCATTGGCCGGGCCCTCATGGGCAACCCGAGTTTCCTGATGCTCGACGAGCCGTCCCTTGGCATTGCCCCCAAACTTGTGCAGACCATTTTTGAAAAAATCATCGAAATCAATCAACGGCGCGGCATCACCATTCTCCTCGTCGAGCAAAACGCCTCCCTTGCCCTCGACATTTCCTCCCACGCCTACGTCCTCGAATCCGGGCACATCCTCACCCACGGCCCCAGCACCGCGCTCCGGGCCGATCCCCGCCTGCGGGCCGCTTACCTCGGGGAATGAGGCCGCCTTGCCCCAAGTCCACTCCCCTCCCGGAAAAAAGCATTCCGTGCTTGAGTGGTATCCATTTTTTAGCACGCTCCTTTCTCCCTCGTCATTTAGACACAACAATTCAACCCTAACTCGGACGTTTCTGTGGAATTCGACAATACTAATACCAATGATGGCAACACCCCCGCTGGTGATGCAAATGCAGCTTCCTATCAACCTTCGCCACTACAGGATCTCTGCTATAAAGTAACGGGCTGCGCGATCACCGTGCTCAACACCATCGGGCCCGGCCTCGACTCGAAAATCTATGAAAACTGCATGATGATCGAGCTGGCCAAGCAGGGGCTGACCTTCGAGTACCAGCGCAAGGTCGATGTGGTTTACAGCGGCCAGAAGGTCGGCGTTGTCACCCTTGGTCTCATCGTCAACAACATGCTGCTGGTGGACTGCCGCTCGGTGGCATTTTTCAACGAAACCGATTTTTCGGAAAACATCAGCTACCTCAAGCTCACCGAACTGCCAATGGTGCTCATGCTCAATTACAAGTTCGGCAAGCTGCAGTGGAAGAAAATCGCCTACGATCCCACCCGCTAAAATCGGGTTCATTTCCTTTGCCCAACAAAAAACCGGAGGTGCCTGCCTCCGGTTTTTTTGACGCCGCATCCAGCGGCCCGCTCAGTAAACGTCGCGCTGGTAGCGCTTGTCCTTCTTCAACTGTTTCACGTATTCCGCCGCCGCCTCGGAGGACATTTTCCCCTGCGTCGCCACAACTTCCAGCAGCGCCGCGTCCACGTCCTTGGCCATCCGCTTGGCGTCGCCACAAACGTAAAAATACGCGCCCGCCTCCAGCCATTGCCAGATTTCCTCCGCCTCCTCCCGCATCCGGTCCTGCACATAAATCTTGTGCGCCTGGTCGCGGGAAAACGCTGTCGAAAGCTTGGTCAGCAAGCCGCTTTGCAGATAGGCTTCCCATTCCTCCGCGTAAAGAAAATCGCTCTCCCGGTGCTGGTCGCCGAAAAACAGCCAGTTTTTCCCCGTTGCCCCGCGCACCTCGCGTTCCTGCAAAAAACTCCGAAACGGTGCCACGCCCGTGCCCGGCCCGACCATGATCACCGGCACAGTATTGTCCTCCGGCGGACCAAAATGCGAGGATGCCACAAAAACCGGCACCACCGGCGCATTCACCGAAACCCGGTGCGCGAGGAAATTCGAACACACGCCTTCCCGCTCCCGTCCATTCGTCTGGTAACGCACCACCGCAATGGTCAGGTGGATTTCCTCCGGGTGCTTCGCCGGGGAGGAAGAAATTGAATACAGCCGCGGCACCAGCTTGCGCAACTGGTCCACAAATTCCTGCGCGGACAGCTTGGCCGAGGGAAATTCCTCCAGCAAATCCACAAACTGGCGCGATTCGATCCACTCCTTTTGCTTCGCCGGATCCGCTTCCGCCAGCACCGCCTGCAGCCGGGCTTTTTCCTCCGCGTCAGCCGCCCGCTCCGCCAGCAATTCGACAAACTTCCGAGTCACGCCCGCCAGCGCCAGCGCGCCCAGCAACGCCGCCCGCAAAGTGGTTTTTTCCTCGCTGCGCGGCAGCTGCACAATCTCGTCTCCCGTGGCGCCAAGCGCCCGCACCAAGGCGTCCACCAACACCGGGTTGTTGGTCGGATAAACACCAAGGGAATCCCCGCTTCGGTAGCTCAGCCCGCTGCCCGCGATGCTGATCGCAAAATGCACCGTTTCCTTCTGGCTTTTTTCCGTGGTCAGGCGACGACGCTCCACAATGCGCGCCGGGAAAGGATTGTTTTTGTCATAGGTGGTCGTGGTGACGGAGTTGCTCATAGGAAAACTAGGTGTCGGTTTTGCGGCGGAGCGCGATTGCGAGTGTGCGCAGGCTAGATGTAAAAAAAACTTTTTGTGTCAAATAACATACGGTCTCAACTGGTTTTTTCTCGCCATTCCCAAGCGCCCGCGCCCTATTCCCCGCCATGTCCGAAAGCGAACCGATCCGTTTGCAAAAATTCCTCTCCCAAGCGGGCGTCTGCTCGCGCCGCGCCGCGGAGGATCTGATCGCCAACGGCGTGGTCACCGTCAACGGCCAGCCCGCCCAACTCGGCCAATCCGTTTCCCCCGCCCGGGACGAGGTGCGGGTCAACGGCGAAAAAATCACCCTGCCCGACGAGGCCCAAGTCGTGCTCCTCCTCCACAAGCCCCGGGGTTTCCTTTGCTCCAACATGGATCCCCATCACTCCCGCACCGTCTTCGAACTGGTGCCGCCGGAGTTTTCCCACCGCAAACTTTTCTGCGTGGGCCGCCTCGACAAGGACAGCGAGGGCATGCTCCTGCTCACCGACAACGGCGATCTGGCCAACCGGATCATGCATCCTTCCGGCGGCGTGCTCAAACGCTACCACGTCACCCTCAACCGCCCCTTCGACCCGGTGCTCATCCCGCGCCTCCTCAAGGGTGCCCGGGATGGCGAGGATTTCCTCAAATTTAAAACCGTGCTCTGGGATCCCCGGCTGCCGACCCAGATGGAAATTCACCTCGACCAGGGCCGAAAACGCGAGATCCGCCGCCTGCTGGAAATCTTCGGCTTCTTCGTCAAAACTCTCCACCGCTTCCAAATCGGCGGACTGGTGATGCGCAAAATGCCGCCCGGCGACTGCCGCAAACTTTCCCAGAAGGAAATCGCCCTTCTTTTTAAGAACTGACACCGCGCAACCAATCCGGTTATTTGCCGCCTCCTCTCTTTCTTAAAAACCATCATCAGCCATTCCTCCCGCCATGCCGCTCATCGACGGAAACGCCATCGCCCAGCAAGTTCTTCAGGAAGTCAAAACCCGCGTCGCCGCCATCGCCCCGGTTGTGCCCCATGTGGCCTTTGTCCGCGTCGGCGAAGACCCCGCCTCCGTTTCCTACGTCAACAAAAAGCAGAAGACCGCCGCCGAGGTCGGCATGAAATCCTCCCTGCAACTTTTCCCCGAAACCGTCACCCGCGAGGAACTCTTCGCCCACCTCGACGCGCTCAACGCCGATCCCTCCGTGCACGGCATCCTCGTCCAGGCTCCGCTGCCCAAACACCTCCCCGAGACAGATGTCTTCAACCGCATCGCTCCCGGCAAGGATGTGGACGGATTCACCACCGCCAACATCGGCAAACTGGTGCAAGAGCTGCCCGAGGCCTTTGCCGCTTGCACGCCCGCCGGAGTCATCGAACTGCTGCACCGCTCCGGCGTGAAAACCGCCGGCAAGCACGCCGTCGTCGTTGGCCGCAGCCTGATCGTCGGCAAACCCGCCTCACTGCTGCTCGTCGCCAAGGGCACCGATGCCACCGTCACCGTCTGCCACTCGCGCACCGCGGATCTCGGCGAAATCACCCGCCAGGCCGACATCCTCGTCGCCGCCATCGGCAAGCCGCGTTTCATCACCGGCGACATGGTCAAGGAGGGAGCGGTGGTGATCGACGTGGGCATCAACCGCATCCCCGACGCCTCGCGCAAAACCGGCTACCGGCTGGTCGGCGATGTCGATTTTGACGCGGTCGCACCCAAGGCCAGCCTCATCACCCCGGTGCCGGGCGGCGTCGGCCCGATGACCGTCGCCATGCTGATGAAAAACACCCTGCGGGCTTGCGAACACGCAATTCGTCCGCCATCCGTTTCCTTCGCTTCCTGATGGACGATCCCGCCTCCAGTCAACCTCCGCCGCTGCCCGCGCCGCCGTCCACTGCGACCGAGCTGCAACTCCCGCACCCGGCACCCTTGTTCTGGCGCATCACCGCCTACCTGATCGACTGGAGTATCGCCACCGTCGCCGTGCTCCTGCTGCTCCGCTGGACCATTCCCAGCGAACACCCCACCGCGCTCGCCGATTTCCAAACTTGGATCTCCGAGACTTATCACGGCTACATGGCGCTCTTCAGCGCGTCCCACTCCCCGCCTTCCTCTGCAACAATTCAGGCTTTCGCGGAAAAGGCCGCCCAGATGCCGCAGACCGTCCAAGACCTGCTCGCCTATGTCGCCATGGTGCAAACGCTTTTCTTTTGGGCCTTTTTCACCCTGAGCGAATATTTCACCGACGGTGCCTCATTGGGCAAACGCATCTGCAATCTCCGCGTCGCCAGCGTCAGCGGGTTTGGCCGTCCGGGGTTTTTCGACACTTTTTTCCGTTCCGGATGGAAGGCCGTTTTCTTTTGCTCCTCCAGCCTGCCGCTGCTGCTCATCGGTGCCATTGACGCCCACGTCCCGCTCTTCAACAAACGCCGCCGCAGCTGGCACGACATGATCTCCCGCACCGAGGTGGTCGATGCCCGCACCGATCCCTGGCTCGGCGACACCGTCGAGGAGGAAGACGACGTTTTCTAACATTTCAATTCAGCAATCCTCACACTGCACAACATGCACCGTTCCCCACTGCCTCGTCTCGCTTTTCTCGCCGCTTCCTGCCTGCTTCCCGCAGCCGCCTTTGCCCTGAGCGATCCCCACTGGGACCGCCAGCAATATATTCGCGACCTCGACCCAGAGGAAGATTCCCATCGCGAATCCGGTCACCGGCTGGAGGTAGGATTGACTGCCTCTTACATTTTCGACCTTGGAAGCGATGCCAAAAATCAGGAGGGCTGGGGCGCCTCGTTGAGTTTGCTTGCCCTGCCCAAGCGCGACCCCGAATACCAAAAATGGCAAATGATGTTCGGCGGCGAATTCTACGGTTTCAGCACCGAGGGCGATGTCTGGCACGGCGGCACCAAGTTTCAGGAGAGCATCGACTCCGGGGTCATTCTTTTAAATTTTGGCGGCACCTACGATCTGACCGAATGGCTCTCCATCGGCGCGCTGGTCGGCACCGGCATGGGTGGCTCCTACGGCGAGACCAAGAGCACTTTGGGCAAAGAGCGCAACGGCAACTGGAACTACGCCCTCCAAATCAAACCCATGGTCGCCGTCCACCTCTCCGATTCCGCCTCCCTTTACGCGGCCTATCGCTTCGCGTATATCGGCCCCATGTATCGCACGGAGCTGATCGGTTATGACACAGTGACGATGCTGCACCAGTCCGCCGAAATCGGTTTCACCTGGCGTTTCTAAATGGCTCGGGCCCGGCGGAGAAAATTTCCTTCGCGGCACCGGTCTTCGTGCAAACCAAACGCATGAAAACGCGCGCCCGGACTCGATCGTCCGGGTTTTTTCTGCCCTGTAATAAAAAACGCACCCCGAAGGATGCGTTTTGCCGGAAGGAAAATTTCCTTCGCGGCTTAGTGCCGGAAATGGCGCATGCCGGTGAAGACCATCGCCATGTTGTTGGCGTCGGCGGCGGCGATCACTTCCGCGTCGCGCACCGAGCCGCCGGGCTGGATGGCGGCCACCGCGCCGGCCTGCGCCGCGGCAATCAAGCCGTCGGCGAAGGGGAAAAATGCGTCCGAGGCAATGATCGAGCCTTGCAGCGGCAATCCCGCTTCGCCCGCCTTCCACACGGCGATGCGCGAGCTGTCCACCCGGCTCATTTGCCCCGCGCCCACGCCCAGCGTGCGCTCGCGTCCGGCATAGACAATGGCGTTTGACTTCACATGGCGCACCACGCGCCAGCCAAAGAGCAGCGCCTCCATTTCCTCCGCGCTCGGCTGCCGCTTGGTCACGACCTTGAAATCCTTCGGATTGATCGGGCGCTGGTCGCGGTCCTGCATCAACACGCCGCCGATCACGCTGCGGACTTCGCGCAGGGTGTCGGCGCGCAGGCCGACGCTGGCCTTCATCAGGCGGAGGTTTTTCTTCCTCCCGAAAATCGCCAGGGCCTCGGGGGAAAATTCCGGCGCGATGATCACCTCGGAGAAAATTTCCGCGATGGCCTGCGCCAGCGGCTCATCCACCGTGCGGTTGGCGATGATGATGCCGCCGAAGGGAGCCTGTTTGTCGGTTTCAAAAGCTTGATGCCACGCCTCGACGAGCGTCGGCGCGCTGGCCACGCCGCAGGGATTGGTGTGCTTGAGGATCGCCACCGTGGGCTTCTCAAACTCGCCGATCAGGTAGGTGGCGGCGGTGATGTCGAGGATGTTGTTGTAACTTAATTCCTTCCCCTGCAACTGGGTAAAGGCGTCGTGAAAACTGCCGTAAAGCGCGGCCTTCTGGTGGGGGTTTTCGCCGTAGCGCAGCGTCTGGGCGCGGGGGAAATTCAGGTTGAGCTGGCGCGGCAGGCCGAAAATTTCTCCCGACTGCGGCTCGGCCTGGGATTCCAGATAGTTGGCAATCGCCGCGTCATAAGCCGCCGTGCGATGGAAAACTTTCAGGGCCAGTTCGCGGCGCAAAGCGGCAAAGGCTTCCGGCTGGTCCATCACCGCCAGCACGCGGTCGTAGTCGGCGGGATCCGTCACCACGGCCACCGCGGCATGGTTTTTCGCCGCGCTGCGGAGCATCGACGGGCCGCCGATGTCGATGTTCTCAATCGCGTCCTCGAAGGTGCAGTCGGGCTTCGCCACCGTTGCCTCGAAGGGATACAAATTCACCACCACGATGTCGATCAGCGCGATGCCGAGTTCCTTCGCCTGGGCCAGATGCTCCGCCGAATCGCGCCGGCACAGCAGGCCGCCGTGCACTTTCGGATGCAGGGTTTTCACGCGGCCTTCCATGATTTCCGGGAAACCGGTGTGCTCGCTCACATCCGTCACGGGCAGCTGGTTTTCCCGCAGGAGTTTGGCCGTGCCGCCGGTGGAAAGCAGCGTGTAGCCGTGTTGTTCAACGAGCGCCTTGGCAAACGGCACGAGACCGGCCTTGTCGCTCACGGACAGGAGTGCGAACTTGGACATAAGCCGGAACGGTTTTAACCGCTCCCGCCGGGAAGCAAGGGAATTTTAAAAGTAAATCCCAGTGACCAATGGCTTGTTTGTAAAATTGACTAAAGAAAGGCCGATTGTTCATTTCTCCCCCAATGCTCTGCCTGCCCGCCTTCCCTTCCCGGCATTTTTGCCCCCGAACGCTAAAAGCCCTTCTGCCGCTGCTCGGCATGATTTTTTTGCTAACTGGATGTCAGACAACGTCCATGACGCCGATTCGCACATCGAGCACTGGCAAGCTACAGGAAAACCAAGCCGTTTACATTGCGACTCCGGCCAACGGCACTTACGGGAGCAAGGTTTATCAAGGAAGCGGGAACGCTGTCGTCGTAGCCTTCGAGCGAGCTTTTTCACCACATACCACATTCACGATGCAGGGCCCGGTCGCAATGTCCCTTTCTGACATTTTGGCGGACGCGAAATTAAAGCGCTGTGCCTATGCGGTTCAGCCAAAAATCACCCACTGGGAAGATCGGAATACCGAATGGTCCGGTATTCGGGATAAAATGAGCTTGTTTGTTCGTGTCTTTCGTGTGGCGGACAGTCGGGAAATTTTTAGCGCCGAAATTCAGGGGAAATCGAGTTACTTTACTTTCGGAGGAGATCACCCCGAGGATTTGTTGGCGGAGCCGGTGGATGAGTTCGTGCAGTCACTGTACTGAGCAGCCCGTCATTTCCTTGGCCCGCCCCGTCTTGTCCGTTGCCTTTGCCTTTTTCCTTCGGCAAAGTCCTCCGCCATGAAACGCTTGATTGTGGACATGGACGGAGTTGCTGGCGGATGTTTACCCGCAGTTTCTGGACTGGTGTGAACGCGACACCGGCACCCGCCCTTCCCTCGCCGCCGCCGCGGGTAAATCCGAGCTGGAGGCGTTCCCCCGCGCACCGGAATACGTCCGCACGCCGGGCTTTTTCCGCACCCTCCCAGTGATGCCGGACAGCCGGGAAATACTCGCCGCGCTCAACCAGCGCTACGAGCTGTTCATCGTTTCCTCCGCCACCGAATACCCGCAAAGCCTCCCCGAAAAACAGGCCTGGCTCGGCGAGCACTTCCCTTTCATTTCCTGGCGGCAAATGGTCTTTTGCGGCTCCAAACGCATCGTCAGCGGCGACATCATGATCGACGATCATTTTAAAAACCTCGATTTCTTCCCCGGCCAAACCCTCCTCTTCACCCAGCCGCACAACCAGCTCGCGCCCGCCGGACGCCACACTCGCGTCCACACCTGGTCCGACATCGCCCGCTTGCTGGGCTGAATCCAGCCTGGCCAACGACCGAATAACGCCGCTCTGATCGCTCTTATTTCTCCGGGGAAATTCCGCCCCGAAAACTTTCCTCCACACCAACTACCCGATCGCCTCTTTTTGCAGACGGAAAATTGTCTGCAGTCCCTGCTGGGCTAGGCCGATCATGGTTTGCAATTGCGCGGCGTCAAAAGTCGCCTCCTCGCCAGCGCTCTGCACTTCGACAAATTTTCCTCCGCCAGTCATCACGATGTTGGCGTCCACCGAAGCATCCTTGTCCTCCAGATAATTCAAATCCAGCACCGGCGTGTCCTGATAGACCCCGACGCTTACCGCGCCGACACTGTCCACAAAGGGCGACTCCTTGATTTTCCCCGCCGCCATGAATTTTTTCACCGCCAGTTGTGCCGCCACATAGGCACCGGAAATCGACGCAGTTCGCGTGCCTCCGTCGGCCTGCAGCACGTCGCAATCGATCCACAACGTCAACCCCTCCAGCTTGCTCAAATCCAGCACCGCCCGGAGCGCCCGCCCGATCAGACGCTGAATTTCCACCGTGCGTCCGTCCAGCCGCCCCTTGGCAATATCCCGCTGTTTGCGGTCGAGCGTCGAATACGGCAGCAGCGAATATTCCGCCGTCAGCCAGCCGCCCTTCACGCCCTGCTGCTTCATCCAGCTCGGCACTTTTTCCTCCAAGCTCGCGGCGCAAATCACCCGGGTGTCGCCAAAGGCGGCCAGCACCGAACCGGCGGCATGCGGTGCGATGCCCGGAGTAAAACTGACCGGACGGAGTTGATTGGCAGTGCGATTGTCGGGACGAATGAGCATGACCGAGCATTAAGCGCACCCCGCCCCGCAAAGACAAGGAAAGAGAGGCCCTGTAGGGGTGGATGGTAAACACGATTAACAAGCGGAGGACGGGAAGTCGCGCAAAGAAAATGGCAAGCAAAGGAAACCGGCCCAACGGAATCTTCCTCAAAAAGAAAATCCGCAAATTTCCCTCTTTCGATTGCCCTCCCACAAAAAGGGCTCCCCGATGACAGGGAGCCCAAATGGCGGAGAGGAAGGGATTCGAACCCACAGCGCTCGATGCGGCTAAGTTGCTAGTCTCTATGGACTTTGTTGATTGTTAGATTTTTAGAAGTGGCAACTTTTGGCAACTCTTGGCCGCCAAGGGAAGCCAAAAACACCTTTTCTGGCAACTTTCTGGCAACTGGCGTTGAAGCAGAAACGCGTCACTGCCACCCCTTGCCCGCATGCCATTGCTGGAGATTGGGACGGCGCACAGGACCGACAAATTCCCGCAGAGTCTCCATCAATATCGGGAAGTTTTCCGGTGGGCCCTGGAGTGCATTGCGCACAAGAAAGGCCTGCCATTGAATTTGTCGCTCGATGTCGTTTACGTAAGCAGAAGCAAACGGCAGCAACTCTCCATTCAACTCGGTTCCCCGCCGGAGAAAAGTCGCCGCAATGGCGCGGTGCAGCATGTTCCCGTCGAAATCAAATCTCCGGGACAAAAACCACAAATCGTGAAAATCCTTCATCCGCGTGTTGCGTGGGCCAATTGACACGATGGCTTCAAATTTTTCGGCAACGACAGTATAAACCGGATACGCCCTCAAGTGCCTGCGCCACGACTTCACGTGGCGTCCGATGCTTTTTCAATTCGATGATCGCAATTTTCAGCACAATTTCCGCAATCATAA
>CALNBE010000071.1 GCA_937874455.1 uncultured Opitutia bacterium
CACCCTGGTCATGGAAACCACCCACGGCGCCACACCGCCGCACGAGGGTGTGACCCGCGCCAGTGAGGCGGCTCGGCTGCTCGACACCATCAACACCACCATCGTCCACGGGGGCTCGGTGCTCATTCCTTCCTTTGCCTTCGGGCGGATGCAGGAAATGCTGATGCTGCTCAACGACGCCCGCCGCCGCAAGGCGCTGGCCACCGCGCCGATTTTTTGCTCCGGGCTGGGAGTCGATCTGGCCGATTACTTCGACACCATGAGCCGCAAGGCGGGTTTTGTGAATTTCCGCCGCCAAGTGATGCAGGATCTCGCCGTCAAACCGCTGCAAAGGAAATTTGTCGAACCCGGACGCGACCTGCCGGAAAAGGGTATTTACGTCCTGTCCAGCGGGATGCTGGTGGAAAACACTCCGGCCTGGCGCGTCGCCGCCAACCTGCTCGACCACCCGCGCAACACCATTTGCTTTGTCGGCTACTGCGACCCCGACACGCCCGGAGGAAAATTGCTCGCGGCGCGCCAGGGCGACCTTTTCCCCTTCCCCAATCTCGACTACACGGCTCAGGTGCGCGCCAACATCGAGCGCTTCCACTTCAGCGGCCACGCGCCGCGCAACGAGCTGATCGACTTCGCCCGCCAGTGCGACCCGCGCGCCATCGTCATCACCCACGGCGATCCGCCCGCCCGCGAATGGTTCGAGGAGGAACTGGCCATCGAGCTGCCCCACGCCAAGGTCACCAACCCGGTGCCGGGCGAGCCTTGCCAGATCTGAGCCGCACTTTTTCCTCCGCTTTTTCCTCCGGCATTCCTCCCATGTCTGAAGAGCCAAAAATCATTTACACCATGTCGCGGGTCTCCAAGGCCCACGAAAAAAAGCCCATCATCAAGGACATTTCCCTGTCCTTTTTCTATGGCGCAAAAATCGGCGTGCTCGGCCTCAACGGCTCGGGCAAATCCTCCCTGCTCCGCATCATGGCCGGGGTCGATCCGAACTACGAGGGCCACATCTCCCGCGTGCCGGGCTACTCCGTCGGCTACCTCGAACAGGAACCGTTGCTCGACTGCACCCAAACGGTGCAGGCGGTGGTCGAGGAGGCAGTCGCGCCGGTCAAACAACTCTTGGAGGAATACGACGACACTTTCCTCCGCGTCGGTGAAACGGATGATCCCGCCGAGCAGGCAAAAATTTTCGAGCGCCAGGCGGAAATCCAGGAACAGCTCGACGCCAAGGGCGGCTGGGATGTCGAATCCCGCGTCGAACAGGCGATGGACGCCTTGCGCTGCCCGCCGGGGGAAATGCCGGTCAACGTCCTTTCCGGCGGAGAAAAACGCCGCGTCGCCCTTTGCCGGCTGCTGTTGCAGGAGCCGGACATTTTGCTCCTCGACGAGCCGACCAATCACCTCGACGCCGAAACCGTCGGCTGGCTCGAACTCCATTTGCAGCAATACAAGGGCACGGTGATCGCCGTCACCCACGACCGCTACTTCCTCGACAATGTCGCGGGCTGGATTCTCGAACTCGACCGCGGCCACGGAATTCCTTGGAGGGGCAACTATTCCTCCTGGCTGGAGCAGAAGGAAAAACGGCTCGCCGCGGAGGAAAAAGTTTCCTCCGCCCGCCAAAAAGCCCTGGCCCGCGAACGCGAATGGGCCCTCGCCGCGCCCAAGGCCCGCACCGTGAAAAACAAGGCCCGCATCCGCGCCTACGAATCTTTGCTCAATGTCGATCCGGCCGAAAAGGAACGCACTTCCGAAATCTACATTCCGCCCGGCCCGCGGCTCGGAGGAAATGTCATCGAGGCCGTCAATCTGACCAAGGGCTTCGGGGAAAAACTGCTCATGGAAAAGATCAACTTTTCCCTGCCCGCCGGCGGCATCGTCGGCATCATCGGCCCCAACGGCGCAGGGAAAACCACCCTGTTTCGCATGATCCTCGGACTGGAAAAACCCGACGCCGGGGAATTGCGCCTCGGCGACACGGTCAAGCTGGCCTGCGTCGAGCAATCCCGTGAATCACTCAAGGACGACGAGCAACTCTGGGCCGTGATGGCCGACGGCGAGGAAATGGTCCAGCTCGGCAAACTCCGCATCAGCGCCCGCAATTACGCCGCCCGCTTCGGCTTCACCGGCGCCGACCAGCAAAAGAAAGTCGGACTCCTCTCCGGTGGTGAACGCAATCGCGTCCACCTCGCTCGCATGCTAAAAATGGGCGCCAACGTCTTGCTCCTCGACGAACCGACCAACGACCTCGACGTGAACACCATTCGCGCACTGGAAGACGCTTTGCAGGATTTCGCCGGCTGCGCCGTGGTCATTTCCCATGACCGCTGGTTCCTCGACCGCGTCGCCACCCACATCCTCGCCTTCGAAGGCGACTCCGCCGTCGTCTGGCACGAGGGCAATTACCAAAGCTACGAGGAAGACCGCCGTCGCCGCCTCGGCACCGTCGCCGACCGCCCCCACCGCATCAAATACCGCCGCCTCACCCGCTAACCGCGGAGGAAATCCGCCGCGTTTTTCACAACCACGAATAGACGCGAACAGACACGAAATTTCCCTTCGCGCCTTTGCGTTTTCCTTCGCGACTTTGCCTTAAAATCTCCGCCCTCCGCGGCTCTGCGTGCGTTTTCTTTGAACCACGGACGACGCAGATGCCCACGGCTGGATTTTTATTTGAACAATGGCGCGAAGCAAAAGGGTGGAACGCGCTGTCCTCATCGCGTTCAGCCAACCGCAAAGGAAAAAGGCATACCTAGGAAATTTGATGTTGCCCATTAACTTTGAAAACCAAAGCTTTCCCCATGCGCCGCCCCCTTCCGCGAAAGATCCCCTTCCCCGTTCTCTGGATCACCGGCTTGGTCTTTGCGCTGCTGGCGATTTCCACCTTCGACATTTTCTCCGCGCTGATCTGTCTGCTACTCGCATTGCCGCTGACTTTGCTCGGGCAATTTTTCCTCCGGACAGTGCTGCAATATCTCGGAACGCCGGTGGGCGTCCGGCGCGCCTTGATGTTGTTTCCGGCGATGCTGCTGGCGATTTTCCTCTTCGACCATTGCAGCCTGTGGGGAAGACAACGGCACCTCATCCGGCTGACACTTGCGGGCGCCCTGCCCTCCGGCGTACGCAATGTCCATTTTGAGGTGATGGCATGGACGGATTACTCCCTGAAGCTTTATTTTGAATGCAATCCAGCCAGTCTGCGGGAAATTTTGGAGCGCCCGCCTTTCGTTCGGAAAGAAAATACCGCCGCCGAATATTCCTCCGCAGACTCGTTTTTCACAACATCCGCCCCGCCGGGCACCACAGAAATCATAGTCTTTGAGCGCACCGGCATGCCTCCGGGCCTTTACGGCTGCACGGTTTACACCGACGCCACCTTCCGCTTCGCCTACATTTCCTATGTGGCAGACTGAAGCGCCGCAGACTCGTGCCAGGGAGCGCGTTCCTTGTTTTTCCTTTTCCTCCGACCGGCATTCCTGATTCATTGCGCGCTTTTCCTCCTGCGATGTCCGCGCCCGTCCTTTCCCTCCGCCGCCTCCATCCGCATGCTCTGGGAGGCAAAACTCTACGTGCTGGTGGTGCTGGTGGTCGGGTTTTCCGTGCTCTTTCCCTTTGTCAAACTCGCCATGCTGGCCGCCGTCTGCGCCGCCCCCGGAGGAAATGTTTCCGCCCGCCGCCGCTGCGGACTCGTCCTTGTCGAACGTTTCGGCAAATGGTCGATGCTCGATGTTTTTCTGGTCTGCCTGATCCTCACCCTGACCTCCGATCAATTGCTGGTCGGGGCCAGTCCGCTCATCGGCATCCCGCTCTTCGTCCATGACGATCGGCGGGAACAT
>CALNBE010000072.1 GCA_937874455.1 uncultured Opitutia bacterium
GAGGCCGTTTCCCTCACGGGCATCATCCTCACCAAGCTCGACGGTGACGCCCGTGGCGGCGCCGCGCTCTCCATGAAGAGCATCACCGGCGTGCCCATCAAATTCATGGGCCACGGGGAAAAGGTCGCCGACTTCGACACCTTCCACCCCGACCGCATGGCCCAGCGCATTCTCGGCATGGGCGACGTCGTCTCCCTCGTCGAAAAAGCCCAGGAGGTGGTTGACGAAAAAGAGGCCGCCCGGCTCGCGGAGAAAATGCGCAAGGCCGACTTCAACCTCGAAGACTTCCTCGCCCAAATGCAGCAAATCAAAAAAATGGGCCCGCTCGGAGGAATGATGAAAATGATGCCCGGCATGAGCGGCTTCAACATCGGCGAAAAGGAAGAAAAAATGATGGGCCGCACCGAAGCCATCATCCAGTCCATGACCCCCCTCGAACGCCAGCGCCCGGAAATCCTCAACGGCAGCCGCCGCGCCCGCATCGCCAAGGGCTCCGGCACCCAAGTCAGCGAAGTCAACGCCCTGATCAAGCAGTTCGACCAGATGCGCAAAATGATGAAGATGCTCAAGGGCGGCAAAGGAAAACAGCTGATGCGCCAGCTCGGCGGCGGCAAAGGCGGCTTTCCCGGCATGGGCGGCGGTTTTCCGGGAATGTAAAATTTCCTCCGCGCCCCAATTTCCCCTCAACCCAAATCCATCCCATGTCCCTCATCCACATCGCCCGCAACAACGCCGTGCTGGGGCAGTACGCCGAGGACGCCGTCCGCGACGGACTCGCCAACGGCACTTTCCTCCTCTCCGACCTCGCCTGGAAAGACGGCATGGCCGAATGGAAAACCCTCTCCCAATGGCCGGAATTCGCCGCCGGCGCCGCCGCCCTCTCCGGAGCCGCTCCCATCGCCGCCACAACCATCCCCGAGGAGCCGCCCGCTCCGGAATGGGAGCGCACCCCAAGCATCGGCTACTGGCCCGCCTTCTGGCAGACAGTCAAAGGCATCCTCTTCTCCCCCTCCGCCACCTTCTCCGCTTTCCCCAAGAGCCTCTCCTTTCTCAAGTCCTACATTTTCTTCATCGCCTGCGGCATCATCGCAACCCTGCTCGGGCTGCTGGTCACCAACATCATCGGCGATCCGATCCTTCCTCTCATCCGAGAGTTCCTCGCCCAGATCGCTGAGACAACCGGCGACACCGCCATTCTCGACCAGTTTGACCAAGCGATCTCCCAGCAACAAACCTCGATCCAGAAAATCTCCGGCATGGTCGGCTCCGTCGTTGGCTTGCTGATCGTCCCCTTTATCTCCGCTGGCATCACCCACATCTTCCTCATGCTTTTTGCCGGAGCGGAGAAAAGATTCGACGCGACCTTCCGCGTTGTCGCTTACTCCGCTGGAGCACTGTCGCTCATCAACTGGATCCCCTTCATTGGCCCGCTGATCTACTCCCCCTACAGCATTGTCCTCTCAACTATCGGTCTCTCCAAGGTGCATGACATTTCCCTCGGGAAAGCCCTCTTGATCACACTCGCGCCCATGGTTCTTTGCTGCCTGCTCTTCATCACCTGCGGCGGCTTTGCCGTTTTCGCCCTGCTGGCAGCCTAGCGGCGCTCGACCCATGCCGCTCACCCGGCGTCCCTTGCTCCCCGGCGAGCCAGACTACGAGCGCTGGCTCGTTTTTCTTTTCCCTCTGTCCTGGGCCTTCGCGGGGATCCTATTCTTCCTGCTGCCGCAAAAACTCCCGCCCTGCCCGCTCTATCACATCACCGGCATTCCCTGCCCGGGCTGCGGCAGCACCCGCGCCACCAGCGCGCTGCTGCACGGCGATTTCCTCCGCGCCCTCTGGTTCAATCCGCTCTGGGTGCTCACCTGCCTCGCCGCCCTGCTGGTCTGGCTGCACTGCCTCCGCGCCGTGCTCCGAGGAAAAACGCGCTGGCGCTGCGACCACCTGACCCGCATCGAAAACCGGCTGCTCCGCCTCGCTTTTGTTTTGCTCCTCCTCGCCAACTGGGGCTGGGTGCTCTTCCGCGAATTTTCCTCCGCCTCTCACTAAAAATTTTCCATCATGGCCAAAGTCCAAATCGTCCGCAAAAAACGCCGCTCCAAACTCAACCCGAAACGGCTCCTCGCCTTCGGCAGCTTCCTCCTGCTCCCCGGGCTCTCCCTCTACGTTTGGCATTCCTTTGCCGACGCGCCGACCCAGGAAAAAATCGAGCGTTTCACCCTCACGGTCATCGACGTGGTGCGCGAAAACCACAGCGCGCCCGCCGAACTGGTCTTCTGGCTCGACCTGGCCGCCGACCGCCTGCCGCTGCTCCAAGGGAAAACCGTCAACCCGGGCGTCAGCATCGCCAACGACGCCCTGATCCTCGGCGGCACGCCCACCGCCCGGCGCGATTTGACCTTCCTCGAAAACCCCGGCTACCTGGTCGGCTACGACGAGCGCCGCAAATCCCCCGCCTGGGTCGCCTACAAAGTTTTCCCCAAGAAATTCGCCCTGGGTGAGCGCCCGGAGAAATTTGAAACCGACCCGCGCACTTCCGCCCGCGTCGAACCGTCCGACTACACCAACTCCGGCTACGACCGCGGCCACATGGCCCCCAACCGCGCCATCGCCCTCTGCTACGGTCCCGAGGCCCAGCAAAAAACCTTCCTCATGTCCAACATCGTCCCCCAGATCCATGGACTCAACGGTGGATTCTGGAGCGCAATGGAGCGCCGCATCATGGACCGCTATACACGCCGTTTCGACGATGTCTGGGTGATTTGCGGGCCCATCTTCGAACTCGGCGTTTCCTCCAAGCAGGCCGGCAAGGGTCTGTTGGTACCCGACGAATTTTTCCTCATCATCGCCGACCGGACGCCCGAGGGCATCCGCACTTCCGCCTTCATCATTCCCCACCGGGAAATCGACCGCACCGAGGAACCCACCCAATTCCTCACCAGCATCCGCACCATTGAGACGCGCACCGGCCTCAACTTTTTCTCCCAATTTTCCCCCGCGGTGCAGGAGGAAATTGAAACCGTCACCGCCAAACGCGCCTGGTAGCAAAATCCATGTCTGCCGCCCCATTTCCTCCGCCGCTCATCCGCGTCCGCAACCTGCGCGTCGAACGCGACCGCACCATCCTCCACCGGATCGACTGGACCATGCGGCCCGGCGAACACTGGGTCATCCTCGGCGCCAACGGCTCCGGCAAAACGTCCCTCCTCTCCGTGCTCACCGGCTACCTGGCCGAGACGCGCGGCGAGGTCACCATCTGCGGCGCCACCCGCGGCGAGGACGACTGGCGCGAACTGCGCGAGCGCGTCGGCCTGGTCTCCAATGTGCTCACCCGGATGATCGAGCCGTCCGAGCCCGCGCTCTCCGTGGTAGTCGGTGGCCGCAGCGCCCAGCTCAACCTCTGGGCCGATCCCTCCCCGGCAGATCGCCGCCGCGCCCTCGCTTTGATGCGCCGCACCGAATGCACCCGCGTCGCCAAACAGCCGTGGTGCACCTTGTCCCAAGGCGAGCGCCAGCGCGTGCTCATCGCCCGCGCCCTTTTCTCCGGACTCTCCGTGCTCATTCTCGACGAACCCTGCTCCGGACTGGATCCGGTGGCCCGGGAAAATTTCCTCCGCATGCTCGACCGTGTCGGCACCGGGAAAGACGCCGTGCCGCTCATCCTCGTCACCCACCACGTCGAGGAAATCACCCCGCTCTTCACCCATGCGCTCATGCTGCGCCAGGGCCGCGTGCTGACCGCCGGGCCGATCAGGGAAACCCTCACCTCGGCCAATCTCTCCGCGCTGTTCGACGCGTCCATCCGCCTCCGCCGCGACCGGAGCCGCTACGCGCTTTCCTTCGTATAATAAAAACACCGGTGACTCTCCGCCCGGTTTTCCTTTGCCGACCCTCAGGCCAGCGGCAACTCGGGATGCGTTTCCTCCGCCACGCCTTCTTCCCGCAAAATGCCGCGCAAAAACAACGGACGGTGCTGCTCGCACGGGCCCTTTTCCTTCAACGCCGCCACATGCTGCGCCGTGCCGTAGCCCTTGTTCTCCGCGAATCCATAACCGGGAAATTTCCGTTCCAGCTCCGCCATCAACCGGTCGCGCCGCACCTTGGCGACGACCGAGGCCATCGCAACCGCCAGGCTTTTCCCGTCGCCGCCCACCACCGCCTGATGCTGCCAGGCAAAGGGCTTGAGCGGCTTCCCGTCCACCAGCACCCGCGGCCACGCCCGATCCTCCAAGGAAAACAACGGCACGTCGCTCCCGCTCGCCGCGGCGGCAAAGGGACACGGCCCGGCGTGCGCGTCCGCCAGCGCCTGCAAACAACGGTGCATGGCCAGCCGGGTCGCGCCGAGAATATTGTAGGCGTCAATCTCCAGCACGTCCGCCGTCGCACTCGCCCAGCGGAGCAAACCGCGCTCCGCCCAGCCCTGAATCAATTGATAGATTTCCTCCCGGTCCTCGGCGGAAAGTTTCTTCGAATCGTTGATTTCCTCCGCCAGATTGCGCCGCAGCTTGTGGAGGAAAAATGTGCCGTCCAGCCACACCGCCGCCGCCATCACCGGGCCCGCCAGACAGCCCCGCCCGGCCTCGTCGATTCCGACCAGACTGGGAAACTTGCTCAGCAAACGGCGGTCATATTGCACAAGTCGCGACATGAGGGATCCGCATCAAACACCTCTCCGCTCAAAAGTTGAGCGCAAAGCGCGCCGCCGGGACATTTTCTCCGAAAATTGGCATTGAGCCATTTTCCTCCGCGAGGAATCTAATCGCCCCAACATGTCCGGCGCATCGACATTTTCCTCCTGGTTTCACGCAGCCCGCCCCAAAACACTGGCCGCGGCGCTCGTCCCGGTTTTCCTCGGCTCGGCCTGCGCGGCGGTCGATGGAAAATTTTCTCCGCTGCCCGCGCTTTTCGCACTGCTCTTCGCGCTGCTCGTCCAGATCTGCTGCAATTTTGCCAACGACTACGGCGACTTCGCCAAGGGAGCCGACACGCCCGCCCGGCTCGGCCCGGCTCGCGCGGTGCTCTCGGGATGGATTTCGCCGCGCGCCATGCGCCGCGCCATCCTGCTGGTCTCCGCCCTCGCCTTTCTTGCCGGACTGCCGCTGGTTTACTGGGGCGGCTGGTGGCTGCTGCCCGTGGGCCTCCTCTGCCTGCTGGCCTGCCTCGCCTACACGGGCGGACCGCTGCCGCTCGCCTACAACGGGCTGGGCGACATCTTTGTCATCGCGTTCTTTGGCTTCGTCGCCGTGGCCTTCACCGCCTATGTGCAATGCGGCTATTTTCCTCCGCCAGTCTGGCCGGCGGGCCTCGCCTGCGGGCTCCTCGCCACCAATATTCTCGTGGTCAACAACGCCCGTGACCGCGAAACCGACGCGCTGGCGGGCAAGCGCACCACCGCCGTGATTTTTGGCCGCAATTTCGCCCGCGGCGAATACGTCGTCAACCTGCTCGTCGCCTTTCTCGTTCCGGTGTTTTTGCGCCTGCAAGGTTTCGGCCAACAGGTGCTGTTTCCCCTGCTCCTAGCTCCCGCCGCGCTGATGCTCGCCCGCGGTTTCCTCCGCGTCCGCGATCCGCACGACTACAATCCCTACCTCGGAAAAACCGCCGCGTTTCTCTTCGCCTACGGCCTGCTGCTCGGCGGCGGCTTGATTCTCTGCGCCGACCTTTGACTTTGCCCCGGCCTTCCCGCAAATTTCCTCCGCTCCCATGACCGACTCCACACCAACGCCCGTTTCCTCCGCCAGCCCGGTCCACCAGCTCGACGCCTTGGTGCGCACTTGGGACCGCCCGTCCTGGGACGAGTATTTCATGGCGATGGCCGTGCTGCTCAGCAGCCGCTCCAGTTGCGACCGGTTACATGTCGGCTGCGTGCTGGTTTCCTCCGGCAACCATCCCAACCGGATCATCGCCGCGGGCTACAACGGATTTCTCCCCGGCCTGCCGCACCAGTCCCATGTGCGCGACGGACACGAGCAGGCCACGGTGCATGCGGAGCAAAATGCCATTGCCGACGCCGCCAAACGCGGGGTGAGTGTCGCGGGGGCCGTCGCCTACTTGACCCATTTCCCTTGCATCAATTGCGCAAAAATCATGGCCGCCGCCGGTATCTCCGCCGTCAAATACTTGCACAACTACCACAACGATCCGCTGGTACCGCTGCTCTTCTCACAAATGGGCGTCGCCACCGAGCAACTCGCAGTCGCCGCCGACGCACCGCCCTCCCCGACTCATGGCCGCCCAACCTGCTGCTGATTCCTTCGCGGGGCAAATTTTGCTCTCCCATCCCGCGATGCGCCACGATGCCTTTTGCCGCACCGTGGTGCTGCTGGCCGCGCACAGCGAAAAGGACGGGGCCATGGGCGTCATCCTCAACCGCCCGCTCCGCCAGACCATCGGCCAGGGCAACCCCGCCCTCGCCGCCGCCGGTCTCAGCCGTCTGCCGCTCTACGAGGGCGGTCCGGTCGAGGAGAAAAAACTGATCCTCGCAGGATGGCACTGGTCCGGCGACGGACAAAACTTCCACCTCCACTTCGGCCTTTCCAAGGAACGCGTACTGGACATCGCCCGAAGCGATCCGGGCATCCACCTGCGCGCCTTTCTCGGCCACGCCGGATGGAGTCCCAAGCAACTGGAAAACGAACTGTCCAACCACGCCTGGGTCTTCGCCCCCATGGACTCCCAATTGCTCGGCGAATACGACGGCCCCGATCTCTGGCTGGCTTTGCTCGGCAAATACCACCCGGAACTCCGCTTGCTCGCCGAGGCACCCGACTCGCCCGACTTCAATTAACCCGAAGAAACGCGAAACCCCGTCGCGTTCATCCCGACGCAAAGGAAATTTTTCGGAAATTTGCGCTGAACCACAAAGGTCACAGAAAACACAGCGGAGAAGAGTTCTTTGAACTGCGGAGCACGTGGGTTTTTCGAAGGAAGTCCTGGGTGATTCCTTCACCCTTGCTTTAACCTTGGATTTTAAACTTTCGCCATCCCATTGTGCGCTTGGCGAGATCTTGGGGTCTTTGTGTTAAAAGAAAATCTCCGGGAGCGACCTTGGTCATGCCTCCGCTCTTACTTCAAACATCCCCCGCCCTATTCCTCCGCCGCCTGCAAATTCGCCGTCGGCAGTGGGGTCGCCAGTCCGCGCTCGGCCAGTTTTTGCCGCAGCGCCGCGTCCTGCAGCGGGGTAATAATATCCTCCAAGTCGCCCTCCATCACCGCCGACAGGCTGTGCAGGGTCAGCCCAATGCGGTGATCCGTCACCCGGCTTTGGGGGAAATTATAGGTGCGAATGCGCTCCGAGCGGTCGCCGCTGCCGATCTGGTTGCGCCGCGTCGCCGCGTAAGCCGCAGATTCCTCCGCCTGCTTTTGCTCCAGCAAACGGGCCCGCAAAATCTTCATCGCCTTCGCCCGGTTTTTGATCTGCGACCTTTCGTCCGCGCAATACACCATCACGCCGGTCGGCTTGTGGATGATCTGCACCGCCGACTCGGTTTTGTTCACATGCTGGCCACCCGCCCCACTGGCGCGCGAAACCGTCAAATCCAGATCCGCCGGATCGATGTGGATGTCCACTTCCTCCGCCTCCGGCAAGACCGCCACCGTCGCCGCCGAGGTGTGAATCCGCCCGCTGGCCTCGGTCACGGGCACGCGCTGCACGCGGTGCACGCCGCTCTCATATTTGAGTTTCTTGAAAACATCCGTGCCGGTGATGAGAAAGGAAACTTCCTTGTAGCCACCAGTCTCCGAGGGGTGCGCGCCAAGCATTTCCCACTTCCAACCCTGTTCCTCCGCGAAGCGGCAATACATGCGAAACAAATCCCCGGCAAACAACGCCGCCTCGTCCCCGCCCGTCCCAGCGCGAATTTCCAAAATCGTGTTGCGCGAGTCCGCCGGATCGGGCGGCACCATCGCCTTCAACAACTCCAGTTTTTGCGCCGCCACCTCCGGCTCCAGCAAAGCGATTTCCTCCCCGGCCAGCGCCCGCAAATCCGCGTCGCTGCCCGCATCCGCGCAAAGCTCCCGGTTTTCCTCCAGCGCCCGGAGGTTTTTTTCAATCTGCGCGTAAAGCCCCGTCAGGTGCAGCAAACGCTGGTGCTCCGACGATTGCGCCGCCGCCTTCCGCTGGTCGGCGAAAAACTCGGGCTCGCCCATCAAGCGCTCGATTTCAGCGAGCCGGTGGCGGAAGGGTGTGATGTCGGGCAAATCTTGCATGCAAAAGAAAAAATCCGCGGAGGAAAAAACGTGGTGCAGTCCGCAGGGAAACATTCGCCGCCCATGTTTCAACGCTCAACTGTGCTCCGCGCATTCCACGGCTTTTGCATTTTTCGTTCGTCTTCCGCCGCGAAAAACCTTCCGCTTCCGCCCATGTTCGTCGACGAGACTCAAGTTTTTCTGAAAGCCGGTGACGGCGGTCACGGCTGCCTCAGCTTCCGCCGGGAGAAATTCATCCCGAAGGGCGGGCCCGACGGCGGCGACGGCGGCAACGGCGGCAACGTGGTTTTGGTCTGCGACGAAAATGTCGGCGACCTGGTCAACTACCGCTACCAGCCGCACTGGAAGGCCAAAAACGGCGAGGGCGGCGCAGGAAGAAACAAGCACGGCGCCAACGGGGCCGACTGTCTCCTGCCCGTGCCTCCGGGCACCCAGGTGATCGATGTCGCAACCGACCGCGTGGTCGCCGAGCTGACCGATCACGGCGAGCGTGTCATCCTCCTGCCCGGAGGAAAAGGCGGTCTCGGCAACATCAACTTCAAAAGCTCCGTCAACCAAGCCCCGCGCAAAACCACGCCGGGCAAACTAGGCGAGACCGGCACCTTCCGGCTGGTGCTAAAAATCATCGCCGACATCGGGCTGGTCGGCTTCCCCAACGCGGGCAAATCCACCCTCACCACCACCCTCACCAACGCCCGCCCCAAGGTCGCCGCCTACCCGTTCACCACACTCCACGCCAACGTCGGGGTCATCCACTACCCGGCCACTTTCGACAAAATTTACCTCGCCGACATCCCCGGCCTGATCGAGGGCGCGCACGAAAACAAGGGGCTCGGCCACGAATTCCTCCGCCACATCGAGCGCTGTCACCTGCTCCTTTTCCTCATCGACATGGCCGGCACCGACAACCGCAAGCCGTCCGACGACTACAAGGCGCTCGACCGTGAGCTGGAACGCTACTCGGAGATTCTCGCTGCCAAACCGCGCATCGTTGTCGCCAACAAAATGGACGAGCCGGCCTCCGCCAAAAACCTCACCGCCTTCAAAAAGAAATTCCGCGGCGAAATCATTCCCGTCTCCTGCCTCGACGGCACCGGCCTCGACACGCTCAAGGCCCGCCTGCGCGAGTTGGTCCAGCCGCACCCGGAGAAATAAATTTCCTCCGCGCCCAAATCCCCGCGCATCCGCCGGGGATTTTTTGCATCAACATTTCCTCCGCGCCGGAGACGGTTAAACCAATTCCTCCGCCGCAAAACAGGGTGGCGATGGCTTGATTGAAAACGCCCTAAGCTTTTTTCGCCGACGCAATCACCCGGGCAAAAGCCGCCAGCGTTTCCGGGCTCACATGATGCTCAATGCCCTCGGCATCGCGATGCGCCGCCGCCTCCGGAACCCCGATGGCGCAAAGAAAATTCACCACCACCTCGTGCCGCGTCTTCGATTCCTCCGCGATTTTTCGCCCGCTGTCCGTGAGAAAAATTGCCCGGTAGGGCTGCGACTCCACAAAGCCTGCTTCGCGCAACCGCGCAATCGTGCGGTTCACCGTCACATGCGTCACCCCTAGCCGACGCGCCAGATCCGTTACCCGCGCCTCGCCGGTTTCCGCCACCAACGCCGCAATTTCCTCCAAATAATCCTCCGCCACCTCCCGCGCGTGCGCCTCGCGGGTGCGACGAAAAATTTCCGCCTGCGAGGGAATTTTCCTCCCGACGGAGACTGCAGATTCAGGGTTTGGAGACAGAGCCATGACCAAACCAACCATCAAAAGAAAATACCTACCTGTCGAAAGTATTTAAAACCATCCCCGCCTCCATCAACATTCCCCATGCAGTGCCCGCACTCTGGAGAAAGGAATCACGACAAAAATTCCATCGTGGGAAACTGGCACCCCCTGATTTCCCCCTCGAAAAATACGGGCAAAGGCATTTTCTGGACTCCACTTCGCAACCGACTAAGCAAGAGACACGCTGCGCTTGCTCCGCGATGCAGCTACCCGCAAAACCAACTTTACAAATCAACAAATCCAAATTCATTGATTTGAAAAATGAATAAACCCATTTCGCTTTCCGCCATCTTCCAAGCCTCCCAGCCCACCATCTCCATCGAGTTTTTCCCGCCCAAAACCGAAGAGGGCGCGCGGCAAATTTTGAAGACAGCGCAGGCGCTGAAGGACTACGGAATCAGCTTCGCTTCGATCACTTATGGCGCGGGCGGCTCAACCCGCGAGCGCACCCTCGAATACGGCGAACTGCTCCAGCAGCTTTTCGGCTATCAGGTCGTTCCCCACCTCACCTGCGTCGGCCACTCCCAAGACGAACTGACCGCAGTCATTGATCGCATAGCCACTGCCGATTTTCCCGGCATCGTTGCCCTGCGCGGCGACCCGCCTAAGGGAGAAGCCACCTTTCAGCCCCACCCCGATGGCCTTCGCCATGCGTCCGACTTGGTGCATTTCATACGCAAACAGCAGGGGAAAAAACTCGCCATCGGCGTCGCCGCCTACCCTGAAAAACACCCGGAAGCCGCCGACCTCGCCACCGATTTGCACTGGCTCAAACACAAAGTCGATCAGGGCGCGGACTTCATCGTCACCCAGCTCTTCTTCGACAACGCCCACTACTTTTCTTTCGTCAAACAATGCCGCGCACTCGGCATCACCGTGCCAATTCTCCCCGGCATTCTCCCTCCGCTCTCACTGGAACAGGCGAAAAAATTTGTCGGTTTCTGCGGCGCTCACCTTCCGGCGGCATTGGAGGAAAAACTCGCCGCCTGCGGCGATGATCTCGTTGCCGCGCAAACCGCCGGAATCGATTGGGCTTTTTCGCAGATTCAAGAACTCCTCGCCCACGGTGCGCCCGGATTCCACCTCTACATCCTCAACCGCTCCGAATCCGCCCTCGCCCTCCTTGACAGCCTTCGTGCCGCCGGCACCATCCATCAGTAAACAATCATCCGCAATTTCAGCGAATCTTGCCAAGATGACCTGGGCCCTCCAGAACTGCACAGTTTCAATAGGAGTTTGAGGATTGGGTGAGGTTGTTGGTTGTAGGCTTTGTTGGTAAGGAGATGTTTTCTTATCCACCACCGTCAGCAGTCGCAGCGACCTCCCACCAACCAGCCGATCGTGCACAAAATCCAAACTCCAGCATTCATTAGCCCGTGTCG
>CALNBE010000073.1 GCA_937874455.1 uncultured Opitutia bacterium
AAAAAGCCCTCGAAGCTGAGCTTGTTGCAGCGGATTCTCGCGACGTGGGCACCTCCGCCTAACCTGTCCACCAGCGGGTGGGCTGCTGAGTTCCGCCGTTTGTCACGGGAGGCCTCCGCGTCTCCCGGACGCTGGCGCAACGACAAAGTGCCTTACGCTGCCGAGATCATGGACGCGGCTGACGACCCTGCCACCGAGCAAGTCGTATTCCAAAAATCCTCGCAGGTGTCGGGCACGGAGGTGCTGCTCAACGTGATCGGCAAGCACGCTCACCTCGACCCCTGCGCGATTCTTTACCTCGTGCCGAAGGATGCCGACGGGCGGAAGTTTTCCATCAAACGCCTGGCTCCGATGATTCGGGACACGCCTGCCTTGAGCACCCGTTTCGTGCCGGCGAAGTCGCGCGAGACGGGCAACACCATCGATTACAAAAAATTCGAGGGCGGCGACATCACCATCGTCGGTGCCAACTCACCGAGCAATCTGGCCTCGCTCCCGATCCGCCTGGTCTTGTCGGACGAAGATGACCGGCAGGCCGCCAGCTCCGGTGATGAAGGCGACCCGTGGGAACTGGCATGGACGCGCACCACCACCTTCCCGAACCGCAAAGGCTTTCGCGTTTCGACTCCGGCGATGCTCGCCACGTCGCGCATTATCCCGGCTTTCGAGGAATCGGACAAACGCTTCTTCAACGTCCCATGTCCGCATTGCGGCCAGCTGCACGCTATCCACCGCGAAAATCTCCGCTGGGAGAAAAAAGAAAACGGCACTCCGAAATACGAGACCGTCCGGCTCATCTGCCCCAAGTGTGGCAAGGGTTACGACGATGACGCCAAGCGCGCTGCCGTGGAAGACCCACGCTCCCGCTGGATTGCCACGGCTCCGTTCAATGGCATCCGCGGCTACTTCCTTTGGGCGGCTTATTCGCCGTTCCTCACACTTTCGGAGATCGTCGCCAAGATTCACAGCGCGATGTCCTCCGGCGACCCCGCCAAGATTCAGGTGCTTTTCAACACCGTGTTTGGTGAAGGCTACGAGGGCATCATGGAAAAGATCGACGAGGCGAAGATTGTCGAGCGCGCCGAGACGTATGCTGCGCCGGTGCCGCGCGGCGTGCTGTTCCTCACCATCGGCCTCGATACCCAAGACGACCGCATCGAAGCCGAGGTTGTCGGCTGGGACGATGCCTATCAATCGTGGTCAATCGACTACAAGGTTTTCCCCGGAGACCCCGACATCCCCGAAGGAAAGAAAGGCTCTCCCTG
>CALNBE010000074.1 GCA_937874455.1 uncultured Opitutia bacterium
GTGTGGAAATCGGTGGTGGCGGAGAAAACGCCGTCGAGTTTGGCCACGAAATTCTTGTCGCCGCCCATCAGGTCGATCAGGCCCTGGATGTCGTGGAAGACGGACCAGGTGTAGTGCCAGGAGTTGCCTTCGGTGAAGTGTCCGCCCCAGGAAATCGGGTCGAAGTGGTCCAGTTTGGGGCTGTTGGCCCAGGAGCCGTCGGGATTGCGACCGCGCATGAAGCCTTTCAGCTCGCTGCGGGGATCTTTCGCTTCGGGGTCGAAGACATTCCGGAAGTTCTGCGAGGACTTGTAGTATTTCGCGGCGATGTCTTTTTTGCCAATATCCTCGGCCACGCGGGCCAGGCACCAGTCGGCATAGGCGTATTCCAGCGTCTTGGCGACGGACTCATGGGTTTTGGTCGAGACGTAGCCCTTTTCCCAGTATTCCTGATAGCCGTCGCGCCCGACGGAGGCGATGCGCGGGTGGCGCCCGGTGGCGGAATTCACCATGGCTTCCACGGCTTTTTCCACGTCGAAATTGCGGATGCCCTTCATGTAGGCGTCGGCCAGCAGCGAGAAGGAATTGTTCCCGATCATGCAGCCTTTGTGGCCGGGGCTCATCCATTCAGGCAGCCAGCCGCTTTGTTCGTAGGTCGCCACCAAGCCCTGCATAATTTCCCCGCTAACTTCGGGGTACATGAGAGTGAAGAACGGATGCACGGCGCGGAAGGTGTCCCAAAAGCCGTTGTCCGTGTACATGTAACCGTCGTGCACCTTGCCGTCGTAGGGGCTGTAGTAGTGCGGTTTGCCCTTGGCATCATATTCGGCCAAGTTGCGGGGGAAAAGCAGGGCGCGGTAGAGGCAGGAGTAGAAAGTGGTGCGGTCTTTTTCGCTGCCGCCCTCGACCTTGATGCGGTTGAACTCCTTGTCCCAGATTTTGAAGGCGGTTTCCTTGACTGCTTCAAACTTCTTGCCGGAAACCTGCTTCAGGTTGAGTTCCGCCTGTTCAAGGCTGATGAAGGAGGAGGCCACGTTGACCTGCACCTCCTGATTGTCGCGGGAGAGCCGCAGCTGCACGAAGCCGCCAGCTCCGCCGCCGTCCTTCGACACATCCATCTCCAGTTCGGACTGGCCTTCGAGGATTTCCGCCCCCTTCCAAGTGCCGACTGCCGCGATGGGCGCGTTAAACTCAATAACGAAATAGTTCCGGAAGTTTTTCGGCACGCCACCGGTGTTGTTCGAGACAAAGCCGGTGATCCGCTTCTTGCTCTTGTCAATCTTCACCTGGCTGACGCCGCGCATCACATCGAGGACGACATAGGCCGGGTCGCTCTTTTTCCCATAAGTGAACTGCAAGGCCGCGGCGTGGCTCATGGCCGAGACTTCGGCCTTCAGGCCGTTGTCCAGCGTCACCCCATAGTAGTAAGGCCGGGCGGTTTCGTTTTCATGCTTGAAGGGAAATTTGCGCTCCATGTCGCGCGCAATCAGTTTCCCCTGCACCGGAGTCAGCGAGAATTTTGCATAGTCGTTGATCCACGGGCTGGGCTGGTGGGTTTGCACCAGGCCGCGCAGACCGCTGGTGTTGTCCTTGTAAACATACATCCAGCCGTTGAAGTTGCCACCGGTCTGGGGCGTCCAGAAGTTCATGCCCCACGGCACGGCGACGGCGGGGTAGGTGTTGCCATGCGAGAACGCAAAGGACGAATCCGTGCCCATCAGGGTGTTCGCACTGTCGGGAAGGCTCTTGGACGCGCCCCACAGCGGACTGCCGCAGAGGAGGGCCAACGTAAGCAGACGTGTTATTTTCATGGTGTTTTTGAGTTAAAGGGTTCGTTCCGAACTCCGAAAGGTGAGGTAACTAAGACCCACTCTTGGGGAAAAAGTTCGCGCAATCCAAGGCAAACCAGCGTCTTTTCGGATTTTCTCCCCCGCAAAAAGGCCCCCGAATCCAGGGGCCTTGCTAGCGAACAAATTGATGCTCAAAGGAAATTTGCGATGTTGTTCGCGATTTCCGCACTTTTTTCCAAGTCACCCCAATCACCGTAGTGGATCCGGGCCAGGATAAAATTTCCTCCAGGTGCCAGAGTGCAGGTGTAATGGGTGCCGTCAGCGGTCTTGCCAAAGAGCACCAGCCCTTCCTTGGTTTTGTTTTGGATCCCCGTTTCTTCGGAAAGGAAATCCCCGGTGGCGGCGATCGCCTCCCGCGTCACCCGACCCAATTCCTCCAGGGAAACCTGCGGGTACCAGACCTCCAGCACTCCGTTTTTAAAATGACGCGCGGGAAAAACCACCTTCGTCTCCGCCGGAACCACCACTGTCTGCTGCGACTCCTTGTCCACCAACGTCACCGTTGCGCCGCGCGGAGGCGTCGCCCCACCCTGCCGATGCAAGGTATAAAGCGACCATCCGCTGCCCGGCAGACTGCGCAACGCGGTCGGACGCTTCCCGTCCTGAGCCACGCAATACTTTAACACATCCCCTTGCAACTCATAGACACCCCGCAGCAAATGCGTGCCGCCACACGGTCGGCAGATGTCTTCCTCCACCAAGGTAATCCGTTTGGGAGACGCTTCCGAATCCAAAGTCACCTCCGCCCGTCCGTCACACCCTGCCCCTGCCGTGCAGGGCTGCAGATAGACACCGTCAAAGGCAAATTGGATCGCCCGCAACCGGGCCATTTCCTCCGCGGACGGCCTGACCCCATCAACCGTCCCATCAGCAATTTGCCAACCCCCGCGCAGCGCTGTCGCGTCCGGATGCCCGGCTTGGTCGGCGGAACGAGCGCAACAACCTGTCAATCCCCAAGCCAGCAGGGACATTCCCAATATCGTAGAAAAACAACGTAGCATAACTTTATGAAAAAAGTGAAAGGAGAACCGAGGAAAAGCCCTCATCTCCAAAAAATCAACAATCTAAATAAGGTAATTTTTTTTGCTAAAGGAATCAATCGGCCAGAAATCCCCAAAACCTACCTGACAAACAAAATCCTTCTTCCAAAAATAATGTTTTGGGATTAAAAATTAATTTCACAAATAATCTTCAAGGTTGACACTTCTCGCCCGCCTAACTTTCAAAACAGGGTAACATCCTCATGAAAAACAAAAGAAAACATTGGCTTTCCGCCACCGCATTAACCCTAACTGCCATCCTCGGCTCCTTTGCCATCGGCCACGCTGATGTGCCCTTGGAGGACCCACCTCCGCCCCAGTCCGGTGCGCGCCTGGCAAGCACCCCGGCACCGGTCGCCACAGTCTCGTCGGTCACCCCCGACACCCCCGCGCCACCAGCGCCACCGGCCAATTTCAGCTCCGACCTCTATCGCGTTGACAAAAAGCTGCTTTCCTCCGGACAGGTTGGCGAGCCGGCCAAATACATGCTCCGCATTGAAGCCCTGCGCGACCTCGAAAGGGTTCGCATGCTGGAAGTCCTGCCGCAAGGGCTCGATTTCATCGAGGCCTCCCCCGCTCCGATCAAGGACAGCAGCGGCTACATCTGGACCTGGGACAGCATGCCGGCCAAAACCGTGCAGGAAGTCGTGGTCACCGTCCGCCCCTCCAAGGAGGGCTGGCTGGTCACCAACACCAAACTGACCGTCGTCCCGGTGGTTTCCCTGCCGCTCTTCGCCGGCGCGCCCAAACTGGAAATGACCAAGGTGGGCCCCGCGATCATCGAGCTGGGCGAAACCGCGCTCTATCGCGTCACCATTCGCAACGCCGGCAACGCACCCGCCACCAACGTCATCCTCACCGACCGGTTGCCCGCCGGGCTTTCCTCCCCGAATTCGCCGGGGCGCGAGCTGAGCTTCCCCGTCGGCACCATCAGCCCGAACGACACCAAGGTCATCGAAATTCCCCTCACCGCCTCGGCCAAGGGAAATTGGGAAAACGAAGCCTCGCTCACCGCGACCCAGCTTTCCTCTCCGCTGCTCGTTAAATCGACCCCTCTGAACATTGTCGAATCCAAGCTGAACATCGCCAAGGCCGGTGACAACCGGCGGTTCGTCTTCACCGAGGCCACCTACACCATCGCGGTGAAGAATGACGGGAACACCCTGCTCAAGGACATCATCGTCACCGACCAGGTCCCCGAAGGCACCAAGTTTGTTTCCGCCTCCAACAACGGCCAGCTCAAGGGCAGTCAGGTCGAATGGAATCTGGGCAACCTCAATCCGGGCGAAATCGCCACCATCAAGGTGGCGCTCCTCGGCCTGAAACCCTCCACCACCAAGGCCGTTGCCACTGCCCGCTCGGGCCGCTTTGAGGCTTCCGCCGAAACCGCCACCCTGTGGGAGGGCGCACCAGGCGTGCTCACCGAAATCGTGGACGATGTTGACCCGATCAAGGTCGGCGAGTTCACCACCTACACGGTCACCATCACCAACCAAAGCCCGCACCGCGAGCTGACTAGCGACGCCGTCGTCGAACTTTCCTCCGGCCTCACCGCCAGCGAGGTCAGCAAGGAAGCCAAGGCCGTTCTCGAAGGCCAGCGCGTGCTCGTCAAAAACATCGAACTCAAGCCTCGCCAAAGCTTCACCTTCACCATCAAGGCCAAGGCCACCGAAGCGGGCATCCAGAACGCCCGGCTCGAATTCGGCGCCGGCTTCCTGCCGCGTCCGTCCGTGAAGGAGGAAACCACCTACGTTTACTAAGCAAAACGTAGTTTCTCAAAAAAGCCCCTCCCCCGCGGAGGGGCTTTTTCTGCGCCACACACCGCGATCCGCCGCAGAGGAAATCCGCACCACCGGAGCCGGCTGGCTTTTCCCTTCCCTTGCGCTGGTGCCGCGCTAGGCTGCGCCTACTTTTCATGCGACTTACAGATCTTAATTCCGCTCAGGATATCGGCTCCAACTGCCTCCTCGCCGAAATCGGGCCTTACAACTTTCTCATCGATTGCGGCATGCACCCCAAAAAGGAGGGCAATGCCTGCCTGCCGCGCCTCAACCGCCTGCCGCCGCTCGACTACGTGGTCATCACCCACTGCCACCTCGACCATGTGGGCGCGCTCCCCATCGTCCTGCGCAAGCAACCGCACGTCCGCATCCTTTGCTCCCCCGGCACCGCGCTCATCATCAAACGCATCCTCCGCAACTCGGTCAGCGTGATGCTGCGCCAGCGCGACGAACTGCACATCAAGGAGCTGCCGCTCTTCACCTACGACGAACTCGACGCGGTCGAAAAAGCCCTCCAGCCGCTGCCTTTGCTCAACCCGCGCGTTTTGCCCGGCCCCGACGGCGCGGAGATCGAGGTGACGCTCCATCCTGCCGGCCATGTGGCGGGCGCGGTGGGCTGCCTGTTCACCTACAAGCGGAGGAAAATTTTCTTCACCGGCGACGTGCTCTTTCAAGACCAGGAAACCGTCCCGGCCGCCCAGTTTCCGCAGGGGAAAATCG
>CALNBE010000075.1 GCA_937874455.1 uncultured Opitutia bacterium
TCGCAACCTTCGGAAAAAACCCTTTTGATATGAAACGCATTCTTCCCCTTGTCATTTCCTCCGCGCTCGCGCTGGCCGTCGCACCCTTTTTCTCCGCCTGCGGCAACTCCACCGAAGTGGAGCAGGTCTGGGTCGCCCCCGAGCTAAAGGAACTCAGTTTCCAGCGCATCTTGGTCGTCGTCGTTTCCCCCGACGAAACATCCCGCCGTCTGGTTGAGGATGAGACCCGCAAATTTGTCACCAGCGCAACCGTCATCCAGAGCTACACCGTGCTGCCCGCGGGAACCGATTTAAAGAACATCAAAAATCTGAAATCCGCCATCGCCCAAACTAGGGCCGACGGGCTGATCGTGGTGCGTCCGCTGGCCGACGCCACCCAGGTGCGCATTTCCCCCGCCCCGCCGCCGGTGCCCTACCGCACCATCAACGGCTACTGGGGCGGTGACTTCGGGCTGCATCCGCTCTACAATGACCCGATGGTTTACACTGACCGCATCGTGCAGGTGGAAACCAACATCTACGACGCCGCCTCGGAGAAACTCGTTTGGTCCGGCACCACCGAAACCCGCAATCCGGGCAGCCTGAAGGGCATGGTCGGCGATGTCGTCACCACCATCCGCGAACAACTGCGGAAGGAAAAACTCATTCCCTGAGTTTCCTTTGCCCGCCGATGGCCAAGCCCACCCCTGTTTCCCTTGAAACCCTCGTTCTGGGAGGAGGGTGTTTTTGGTGTCTGGACGCGCTGTTTCGGTCCCTGCCAGGCGTCCGGGAAATCACCTGCGGCTACGCCGGTGGCCATGTCGAAACCCCCGGCTACCAGCAAGTGTGCGACGGCAGCACTGGCCACGCCGAAGTAGTCCGCATTTCCTTTGCTCCAGAAACAATTTCCCGACGCGAATTGCTGAAATTCTTCTGGCAAATCCACGACCCCACCACACCAAACCGGCAGGGAGCCGACATCGGTCCCCAATACCGATCGGTGATCTTTTATTCCTCCCCGAAGGAAAAACTTCTAGCTGAGCAATCGCGCACAGAAGCTCAAGCCAGCCACCCGAAACGGATCGTCACCGAGATCGTCCCGTTGGGCCAATTTTGGCCCGCAGAGGAATACCATCAGGACTATTTCCGGCGAAATCCTGCCCGCCCCTACTGCGCCCTCGTCATCGCCCCCAAAATCGCGGCCATGCCAGAACGACAAACCCACCCAACCATTAACTGTTAAAATGTTTAAAAAATCGCCCTGGATCTGGTTCGTCCTCGCTTGGGTCATTTTTCTGGGAATCCTTGCTGTTACATTATTTATAGCACAGAAAAACCTTCCAGAATCCATCATCACACCCCCCATTCCCTCATCGGGATAGTCAACGCTTAAAAGTGCTTTAAGGAACAAGCAGGCGTTTACGAGGTATGGTAGGTTTCATCTTTCTTCTTATGATTAAAAACCTGTCATCCGCACTAGGCTTCATGCTGCTTGGTCCACTGGCGCTCTCCGCACAGCCCGACGGCACTGAGTGGCAATCCGAGCAAAACCTCTTCAAAAATCGGGAAACCGTCACGGTCACCTCCGTTTCCTTCCCGGACATCGAAAGCGCGCTCAAGGTCGATATTGATACCTCTGCCTACTACAAATCCCTCAACGGCGACTGGAAATTCAACTGGGTCAACCACCCGGACAAACGTCCTCAGGATTTTTTCAAACCCGACTTCAACGATGCCAAATGGAAAATTATCCCTGTCCCCTCCAACTGGCAGGTGCAGGGCTATGGGGTTCCGGTTTACACCAACATCTCCTATCCCTTTAAGAATGACTGGAAAGACCTGCATACGGTGACCCGCGACGGCGTTCAGGTCCAAGAGGGTGCCAAAGTAATGAGCGAGCCGCCGCATTATTTCTCCAATTACACGGATCGCAACGAAGTGGGATCCTACCGCCATACCTTCGACATCCCCGCCAACTGGAACGGCCGCGAAATCTACATCACTTTCGACGGCGTTGATTCCTTTTTCTACCTTTGGATCAACGGCCATTATGTCGGCTTCTCCAAAGACAGCCGCATGCCCGCCCGGTTCAACATCACCCCATTCCTCAAGCCTTCCGGCAACATCGTCGCCACCGAGGTCTACCGCTACAGCGACGGCTCCTACCTGGAGGACCAGGACATGTGGCGCCTGAGCGGCATCTTCCGTGATGTCTATCTCAGCGCCGACCCCCAAAAGCGCATCTCCGACTTTCACGTCGTCACCGATCTCGACAGCCAGTACAAGGACGCCACCCTCAAAATCGACGCATTTGTCCGCAACGCCAAGGGCGGCACGGTGGAAGCCAAGCTCTTCGCAGACAAAAATCCCAAGAGCCAACCCATCACCTTCTCCCAAAAGATCGACGGCGACAAGGTCAGCTTATCCAAGGAAATAACCAACCCCCTCAAGTGGAGCGCCGAAGCGCCCAACCTCTACACCCTCGTCTTGGAGTTAAAAGACGCCCAGGGAAAAGTCGTTGATATTCGTTCCGCCGACGTCGGCTTCCGCGAAATCGAAATCAAGGGCAACATTTTCCTCGTCAACGGGAAACCAATAAAACTCCGCGGCGTCAACCGCCACGAAATGGAAGCTGACACCGGCCACTACGTGACCAAGCAGCAGATGTTCGACGACATCGTCCGCTTCAAACTCGGCAACGTCAACCACGTCCGCACCGCCCACTATTCCAACGCCCCCTTCTGGTACACCCTCTGCGACCGGCTGGGCATCTATGTCCTCGACGAGGGCAACATCGAAAACCATGGCGACGGCGGTATTTCCCGTGCACCGCAATGGGAAAAAGCCTACGTGCAGCGCACCTCCGACATGGTGCGCCGCGACCGCAACCACCCCTCCATCCTCTTCTGGTCGATGGGCAACGAAAGCAGCAACGGCAAGAACTGCGACGCCGCCCTCAAGGCCATGCGCGCGCTTGATCCCACCCGCCCGGTCCACTACGAAGGTGCCAATCACTACGCCGATGTCGACAGCAACATGTACCCCGCCGTGGGCAGGGTCGAAGGCATCGCGCAAGAAACCAACCGCAAAAAGCCCTACTACATCTGCGAATACATCCACAGCATGGGCAACGCCGTTGGCAATGCGGCAGATTACTGGAAAGCCATTGAATCCAGCGACCACATGATGGGTGCCGCCGTATGGGAATGGCATGACCAAACCATCCGCGCCCGGAAACTCCCGGACCAAAACGCCGTGGTTGCCGCCATCGCAAAGGAAAGCGACGGCCCCTTCATCTATCCCTACGGCGGAGACTTTGGCGACCGGCCCAATGACGGCGTGTTCATCCACGACGGACTCATGCTCCCCGATCGCAGTCCCAAGCCTGCCTATGCTGAACTCAAAAAGGTCTATCAAGATGTCGCCGCTACCCTAGAAGGGAAAGATGTGCTCGTCTTCAATAAGCGCTACTTCAAGGATCTCTCCGACTGGGCCATCCGCTGGAACCTCACCGAGGACGGCGTGGCCTTGCAGGGAGGCGAACTCCCGCCGATGAACATCGGGCCGCGCCAAAAGGCCAAATTGGACCTTCCGCTCAAGTCCTTCGACATGAAGCCCGGCGCCGACTACCATTTGCGCATCAGCTTCCACCTCAAGAACGACGCCTTCTGGGCCAAGGCCGGGCACGAGGTCGCTTGGGAGCAATTCACCCTCAACAACGTCCCCGCTTTCGCCAGCGCCCCTACCCTCTCGCAAGCCGAGCTATCCTCCGGAACCCTGGCAACCAACGATCAGGCAGACAAACTGCTCGTCTCAGGCAAAGACTTCTCTGTCAGTTTTGACAAGAAAACCGGCACGCTCGCCAGCATTGTTTATAACGGCAAAGACCTGATCCTCGACCAGCAAGGGCCGCAGTTAAACGTCTATCGTGCCTATGTGGACAACGACAAATGGGTGGCCAACCAATGGTTCAACAATGGTCTCCATGACTTGGTGCACACCGTGCAGTCGGTGAAGGTCACCTCCACCCCCGACGTCGTGCGTATCGTCACCCAAGTTCAGTCCAAGGGCCGGGAAGCCGCCCGGGCTCCGCAACGGCTCTCCGATGGCAACCGCACTCCCGTCCGCACAGGCGACCTGCCGGCCACCGCGCCGCAGTTTCTGACCACCACCACTTGGCTGATCTTCAGCAACGGCGACATCCATGCCAGCCACTCCGTGCAAAGCACTGGCTCTGTCATCGTGTTGCCCCGGGTCGGCGTCCAAATGCAGCTCCGCCCGGAATTCAACCAAGTCACTTGGCTCGGCAAGGGCCCGGGAGACAACTATCCCGACCGCAAAGATGGTTCCTGGTTCGGCCAGTTCTCCAACACGGTCGAGGGCCTGATCGTCCCCTACCAGCGTCCGCAGGATTTCGGCAATCGCAGTGACACCCGCTGGGTGGTACTCGCCGACCAGTCCGGCAAGACCGGCGCGCTCTTCCGCTCCGACGCCAGCTTCTCATTCTCGGCCACTCCTTGGACCGCCAAGGAACAACTGGACGCGCCGCACTTCCAATACCTGCCAGCCAAAGACAAGCGCGTGGTGCTCTCGCTTGATGCCGCCACTCTCGGCTTGGGCGGTGCCAGCTGCGGCCAGCCGCCGCTGGAGCGCGACACCATCCGGGCCGGCAGCTACGCCTTCAGCTACATGATCCGTCCGCTGCCCCAATCCGGCGGTTCCTTGGCTGAATACGCCCGCCCCGGCATTCCGGCCGTCTCCCCAGTCACCATGGAGCGCTCCCGGCAGGGCGAACTCACCCTCACATCCCAGACCGAGGGTGCCACAATCCGCTATCGCGCAGGAAACAACAAGACAGTCCAGACCTACAAAGGGCCGTTCTCCTTCACCCAAGGCGGCAGCATTGAAGCTTGGGCAGAAAAACCCGGCTTCATCGGCAGCCACGCCGTAACCGAGGAGTTCACCAAACAGCTCCCGCGTGAAAGCTGGAAAATCACCTCGAGCAGCGAACAACCAAACGAGGGCGAGGTCGCCAACGCCTTCGACTTCAATCCGTCCACCATCTGGCACACTCCCTACGGTTCCTTCCTCACCCGGCATCCACACATCGTCACCATCGACTTTGGACGCGCCGAAAAAATCACTGGCATGACCTATCTGCCCCGGCAGGACGGCGAAAACGGTCACATCAAGGATTACGCCATCGAGGTCAGCAATAACAACAAGGACTGGCGCGAGGTCGCCGGCGGGAAATTCCCTCGCGGCAGCGCCCTGCAAACAGTGCGCTTCCCCAAAACAGAGTCCGTCCGCTACCTTCGCCTTGTCGCCAAGAGCGAGCAGAACGGGCGCGATTTCGCCTCCGCCGCCGAACTCGACATCATCGGGGAATAATCCCGCACGTTCCCCTCAAACGCAAAGGCGTCACCCTTAGGTGACGCCTTTTTTTTGCTGAAAGAAAATGCCGCCGTCCGCCACATTCTCAATCCGGAATGCCCCAAACGGCCTTTACCCGCCGAGCCTTTCGCCCACCGGACCCTGCACCACCCGGCACGCGCGAAACCCAGTGCCCCGGTCCGGCAACGCCGCCAAAAACGCCGCCCGCAAATCCGTATCGGCAAATTCAATCCCCAACAGGGCACGCCCCACACGCTCCCCGGTATGGGCATAGTTGAAGTAGCAAATATTCCCTCGCTGCGCCACGTACTTCTGCAGAAAGTCATGCAGCGCGCCGGGGCGCTCATAAAAATCCAGACTCAAAAACACCGGATGGCGCAGCAGCCGCTGATCATAGCGAATCACCCGAAACACCACATCCTCGTCCCCGGTCACATCCTCCCATTGCACGGACTTTCCAGAAAGCCGCTGCTTCAACGCCTCCAACATTAGCGGAGTCGCCGCCACGCCCAGTGTAAACCAGGCCTCCTTCGCATCCGTTTTCCCATACTGAAACTCCACAATATTGCTGTCGCCAAACCCTTCCTTCAGCACGCTGAGCAGCGCCCCAGGCTGCTCGGGGATCCGCACCCGGAGGTAATGCCGGCTCGCGCCATCCACCTGACTGTTGCGCGTGATGTAGCCGAGCTTTCCAAAATCGATATTCGCGCCGCTCAACACCGCCAGCACCATCCGACCACCCAATTGCTCTCCCAGCTTTAGCGCCGCCGCCACGCCCATCGCCCCGGAGGTTTCCACAATGATCCGGTTCGCCTCCCAAATCCGCTGCACAGCCCAGCAAACATCATCATTGGTCACTGTCACATATTCGTCGACCAATTCCCGGCAAAGCGCAAAGGTCTGCTGGCCCGCCTTTTTCACCGCAGTTCCGTCGCAAAAAATATCCACCGAATCGAGCACCACCGGCTTGCCCGCCGCCACCGCCGCACTCATGCAGGCCTGCCCCTGCGTCTCCACCCCGATGATCCGGATGCCGGGATATTGCCGCTTCAACCAGCAGGCCGCCGCCGCCGCCATCCCGCCGCCGCCAATTTGCAGCAAAGCCACATCAAACGGGCCCTGCCCCGACATCACCACCTCGTCGGCCAGCGTGCCCTGTCCGCCCATCACCTCCAAATCGTCGTAGGGATGCACAAAAATCCGTCCGTCTTTTTCCGCCTCCTCGCTCGCCGCCGCACTGGCCGCGTCATAGGAATCCCCCGACAGCACAATCTCCACCAGCGCACCCCCAAAACGGCGCACCGCATGCTGCTTCACCAGCGGCGTGGGCCGAGGCATGAAAATTTTTGCATGCACGCCCAGCAGACTGGCCGCCAGCGCCACACCCTGCGCGTGATTGCCCGCCGAGGCCGTGATCACTCCCCGGCTTTTTTCCTCCTCGGTCAGCAAGGCCATGCGGTTATAGGCCCCTCGCCACTTATACGCCTTAATCGGACCCAAGTCTTCGCGTTTAAGAAATAGCCGAAACGGCAAATCCGCATTCATCTCTTCCAGCGGCGTCGCACTCGCGACCGCGTAAACCCGCTGGCGGGCCATCAAAATAGCCTCAAAAAGTTTGTCTGTGAGCGAGGACATGAGAGTGGCGTATCGAAACCCCGCCCGACGGCGGCGCAAGGCGGAAAATCAGCCGCCTCCGCAATTTCCTCCATGCGTTCACTCCGGTCGGGCGGAGAAACGGGGACGGAGCGACGGGGGGAAGCCCGCCGGGCGCGGACCACAATTGCCCACCGCCGCAATCGCCTGACGCACCAAATTTTCAAATAGCGGATTGCGCGGATCCTTGACCCAGCCGCCGAAGCTCAGGTTGCCATTGCTGCTGATGTTCAACACAAACACGCCTTCAATACTGGCGTCCAAGCCGCTGCCGTCACCTCGCAGCAGGTTTTGCCATTGCCGCTCCAGAAGCATCCCAATGCGGCCCTTGTACAAATCATGCGCACTGGCCGAACCGCCCGGCCCGCCATTTTCCCCACGGCCGCCACTCACGCCAAAGCTGTTTCCTGAACCCACACCGAGGCTCACCCCGGCAATCTGCCGGACGCCATTGCCGCGCGCATTGCCATCTTTGCGCTGCCCGCTGTTCCCGTTGTTGCGGCGACCGCCCGGATTGTTGGCCTCGAAATCCTGCAAGGAAATACGCCCCTCCGATTGCCGGACATTGCTTTCCTGCGTTGCATTTTCCCGAGCCGGCGGCGTCGGTGGACGATTTCGCACCTCCCGCTCCTGCCGCGCTTTTTCCGCTGCCTCTCGTCGCGCATCTTCCCGCGCCCGCTGCTCCACCGCGGCAACATCCTGGCGCAGATCGGCCAACATCCGGTCAAGCTCCGCAGAGGAAGCCGCCGCCAGTCCCGGCACCTCCCGCGGATTCCCCTGCAAAGTCCCCTCCGCCAGTCCGGGAGCACGGCCCGGAATTCCCGGCGCACCGGTGCCGGCACCGACAAGTTCCACCATGAAGGTGCCGTCCTCGGGTTTTTCCGCGTCACTCATGGCGCTCACTCCGGAAAACAGCACCAACCCCCCAACCAGCAATCCGTGGACGGCCAGAGAGGTAATCATGCCTTTGGAGTTTTCCGCTGCCATTGGTTCAATCCTTCACTTCGGTGTCGAGCCCCACCTTGGTGATCCCACTTTCCTTTGCCAGCGAAAACAACTCGATCATCCTCTGGTAAGCCACGTTACCGTCGCCACGAATCCGGATCACAGGCTGCTGGTCTTTGGGCAACGCCGCGATTTTTTTGAACTCTTCACTCAACGCGGAAAGAAAAGTCACCTTGCCGTCAAAGACCAGCTGCCCGTTCCGGTCAATGGCCACAATCCGTGTCGGCGGCGGCTTATCCGGCTGGGGAGTGGCGATGCCCTTCGATGCAACCGGCAGGTCAATCTGCGTGGTCTGCTCCAGCACCGGCGTCGCGATCATGAAAATAATCAGCAAACAAAAACACAAATCGAGCAGCGGAGTGACGTTCAGCTCGCTCAGTGCGTGCATCCGGTGTTGACGGTTAAAGCTGCGGCGGCGGGTCATGGCTGTTTTCTTCGGGGGAAATTCCTCCGCGCGGTTAGCGTTCCTCCCAGTCCTGCCCGATCCGAAAATCCTCCGGAGTAGGCTCGACTTCCGGCGGCTCGGCCTCCTCTGCGTGCCACTGCCGGCGCGGGCTCTGAACGGGTGGAGAAATTTCCTCCGCAGGGGAAACGTGCGGGGCGTGGAGTCCAGCAGCCCGGCGCGGTGCCGGAGCGGGCCCCGATTCCGTTTCCGCCTGCCGCAAAATTTCCATCAACTCCAGCTCAATCCGATCCGCCAGCGCGCTGGCGTAGTTCTCCAGCTCGGTGGTCATCAGTTTGGTCTGGGTCAGCAGGTAGTTATAGCCAAAGGTCGCCGGGATTGCCACCAGCAGACCGCAAGTGGTGGTGATCAACGCGCCCGCCACCCCCGGCGCCAGCTGGGATATTGTCGCCTTGTCCGAAAGTCCTCCGAACGCAATCATCACGCCATAAACCGTCCCCAGCAGCCCGAGAAACGGTCCGCCCGACACCAGCGATGTCAGCAAAATCAGCTTCCGCTCGTAACGAAAAAGCTGCCGCGCCATGCCACGCTGAATGGCATTTTCCACATGCCCCATGCACAACGCAATCCCGGCATGGTCCAGCACCTTGCCACGGTGCCGCTGATACGCCGCCCCGGCCTCCGCTGCCAGATACTCGTAGGGACAGAGCTCGGCCATGCCGCGCAAAATATTGATGCCCGTAATCGATTCCACTCCGCGCAATTTTTGCTCAAACACCATGTTCCGCCGCCGCAATGCCGACAACTCCATGAATTTTTGCGCCATCGTCGCGATGCTGATCACCGAGCAAAACACCAGCAGCAGAGTGATCCCCTTGCCAAAGGTATCACATTGCTCAAAAAACCAGACCAGACTTTTGGCCTCCGTGGCATTGGCCACGACAACTGCGAAGATTGCGGAAAACATGGGTGCTACAACGACGGGATTTGCCGAAAACAGCGCGCAGGGAATCGACTCCCCTTCAATGCAGCAACTGCTTTTTGGATAAAAATAAGGACATTCCTTCCCGCCGACGGTTCCCCGCGCCGGCAACGCCTCAGGACTTTCGCTTTTCCTTCCACCACCAACCCGCCCAATTAAGCAAAATCCACGGTGGCAGCAGGGCCACGGAAATCCACATTTTCTCGCTGCAGGCCAGAATCACCAGAATCAAGCCCACAAAGCCAATGCAGAAATAATTCCCGTAAGGGAAAAACAGCGACCGGAAACGCGTCCGCTCCCCCGCCCTTTCCTTCGCCCGTCGAAAACGCAGGCTGGTGATGCTGATCAACGCCCAGTTCAGCACCAGCGACGCCACCACCAGCGCCAGCAGCAGCCGAAAGGCGTCCTTCGGGAAAAAGAAATTGATCGCCACGCACCCTGCGGTGGCCAGTGCCGAAAACCCAATCGCCACCACCGGCACACCCCGCCGGTCCACCTTCAACAACGCTCGCGGCGCATTCCCCTGCTCCGCCAGCCCAAAGAGCATTCGGCTGTTGCAGTAAACCCCGCTGTTGTAAACCGACAGCGCCGCCGTCAGCGCCACCGCGTTAAAAATATGCGCCGTCGTATCCTGCCCCAGCGACGCAAAAATCTGCACAATCGGGCTCCCGCCGTCCGCCACCTGATCCCACGGATGCAACGACAGCAGCACCGCCAGCAAGCCGACGTAAAAAATCAAAATGCGATACACCACTTGGTTGATCGCCTTCGGAATCGTCCGCCCCGGATCCTGCGCCTCCGCCGCCGCAATGCCCACCAACTCCAGTCCGCCGAAGGAAAACATGATCACCGCCAGCGAGGCCACAAACCCCCGCAACCCGTGCGGGAAAAACCCGCCGTGCTGCCACAGGTTTTTCACCGTCGCCGTCTCCCCGCCCTGCCCGCTGGCCAGCAGCCAGCCGCCAAAGCCGATCATCGCAAGGATCGCCACAACTTTGATGATCGCAAACCAGAACTCAAACTCCCCGTAAAGCTTCACCGCCGCCAGGTTTACCGCGTTGATCAGGAAAAAACACACCGCCGCCGAAACCCATGTCGGCACCCCCTCAAACCAATGCTGCACATAAATGCCCACCGCCGTCAGCTCCGCCATCCCCACCAAAATGTACAGCACCCAGTAATTCCACCCCGACAAGAATCCGGCGAAATTGCCCCAATACTTGTAGGAAAAATAACTGAACGACCCCGCCACCGGCTCCTCCACCACCATCTCCCCGAGCTGGCGCATGATCAAAAACGCCACCACCCCTCCCAGCGCGTAGCCCAACAAGGCCGAGGGTCCGGCCATCCGAATGGAGTCCGAAACGCTGAGAAACAGCCCCGTCCCGATCGCCCCGCCCAACGCGATAAGCTGGATGTGCCGGTTCTTTAATCCGCGTTTGAGCTGCCCCTCTTCCATGACAAACGCGTCCGGTCAGATTCCTCGGCGGATGCCCGAGCTGTGAAAGCGAATGCTCACCCGATTGATCCGCTTGACCTTCGTTTTGATTTTTCCGGTCTGCAAATCAAAGGACTCCGGCACCTCAATATTGTGCACATCCACATCCGCGTGGTAGCCGCGCTCGGAGAAAACATCGACAAACATGTTCAGCGCCCGCGCGTCCTCCAGCAGCTCGCTCTCCACATTCACATGCGCCTGCCCGGCCATCGCGTGGCGGATCACCACCGGCATGAAAGTCTCCTGAATCAGCGTCACCACCCGCACAAACAACTCCGGATCGCGCTCCGAATACTCGTCCAGCCGCCGCACCAAATCCTGCCGCGCGTGCTGCACAATCTCCGTCGCCAGCGGCACCCGCGCAATCATGTCGAAGGTGTTCTCCGAAAGCTCCAGCGAACTTTGGTATTGCAACTCCTTGATGATCCGCTGCTGCACCTCCTCCAGGCTGCCGCGCGCGTTGATCAAATGATAATGAAAAACCTCCCGCAGCGTCTGCAGCGGCTCGTAGGTTCTTTCCTTGAAAATCCGGTAACGCCCCCGCGCCGCCTCCGGCTCCAAGTCCGTCCGGCGCACCTCCTTCAAAGTTCCTTCGCCGCTTTCCAGCACCTTCGCATTGTGCAGCAACGCCTGCTGGCCGCGCTTTAACTGCCGGCGCACGCTTTCATTCTCGTCCACAAAAAGCACCAGGATGTGGAAATGCGGTTTCGGAAATTTGTCGCCGTGCTCGGTGTGCAGAAATTCCGCCCGCAGCTCGTTCATCTTGTGATGAAAAAGCTTGAGGAACTCCACCTGCACTTGGGTGCGGGGGAAACCGTCCACCACCGCACCACTCTTGAATTCCGGCTCCAGCAGCTTGCGCAGGATAATCTCGATCACCTCCCGGTCTCCCACCAGCATCCCCGCGTCGATCCGCTTCCGCGCCTCCGGGCTCTGCAGCAGGTCGCTCACCACCAGCGGCGGGCTGGAATACTCCCGGTACTGCATGATGAAAGCGGTGTTCGTCCCCTTCCCCGCGCCCGGCGCGCCGTTGAGCCAAAACAACTCCCGGGGAAACGACAGATTGCTCCGCCCGTAAGCCTGCTCCAGCTCACTCCACACCGCGTCAAAAATCACCTGCGCGTCCTTGATCTCCAAGTCCTGCACCGGAGCCGGGGCATCCGGATTTTCGCTCGAACCTGATTGCTGCTGGAAATGGGCGTCCATGAAAGAGAGAAAAGCTGAAAGAGTGTTCCGCCGCTGGCCAGCCGAAAAGCTCCCCCGCCGCGGCTTCATTCTTGCCAGCAGGCCGCGGACCAATTTCGCTTTTCCACCATGGACAAGCTCGAACACATCTTCGAAATGCAGGCGCAACTCAACCGACGCATCGGCGTCGAAACCGCCGGGATGACCGACGAGCAAAAGGCCCAGTGGGTGCTCAATTACACCCGAGCCATGCAGCAGGAAATCGCCGAACTCATCGACTCCGTGCCCTGGAAATGGTGGGCCAAATACCAAAAGTTCGACGAGCAAAACGCCCGCGTCGAAGTGATTGACCTCTTTCACTTTCTCGTTTCGATCGCCCAAGTCCTCGGCATGAGCCCCGAGGATGTCTATCAGGCCTACCTCAAGAAAAACCAAGTGAATCACCAGCGACAAGACTCCGGCTACACCGCCAAGGACGCCAACGATTCCAAGCATATTTAAACCCGCACTCGCAACCCTTCACCCCAATTCCTCATGCGCAAATCCCACTCCCCCCGCCCAGCCTTCACCCTGGTCGAAATTCTCATTGTCATCGCCATCATCGCCATCCTCGCCGCCATTACCCTGACGGTAAACAATGCCGTGAAAAACTCCCAAAGGAAGGCCCGCACCCGCGGCGACATCAGCAACATGATCGCCTCCCTCGAAAACTTTAAGTCCATTTACGGCTTTTACCCCATGACCAGCGGTGCCTCCGCCTCCACCAACTGGCAACGCACTCTCTACGACTGCCTTACCGGCAACAAGGTTTACAAAATCATCGACGACAAAATCGAACTGGTCGCCTACGACAGCAACCTCGCTGACGGAAAAACCTCCGCCGTCCGCCGCTCCTTTGTCTCCGACGCCAACATCCTGACCGCCCTCGACGAAAACGGCAACCCTCTCCCCGAAGAGGAACAATACTTCGTGGACGGATGGGAAAATCCCTACGCCTACCGCTACAACACGCTGACCAGCGGGCAGCCCAACCGGGAATGGGAAAACCCAGGCTTCATCCTAATCTCCGCCGGAGCAGTCTACAACGACCCCGTCACCAACGACGATTACTTCTCCGACGACATGGAAACCACCGGCAAGTACAACGAAAGCTATTTCGATGACAAAAACCGCGCCGACAACATCACCAACTGGCGCCTCGAATAAAACTCCCTCCACGCCTTTTCCTCCACCAGCCGGGCCGCTCTTCAGCGCCGCCCGGCTTTTTATTCTTCCGCCAGCGCCAACTGCTCCAGCAGCCAGTCCGCCGTGGTGCAGCCGTCCCCCGCGCCGCCGCCCAGCAATCCGTGCAGCGCAGCCGCGTCCTCCTGCGCCCCCAGAGCCACTTCAGGATCCTCCACACAAGCCGCCACCCGCCCCGCCAGTGCCTCCGGCTTCGCCTCGTTTTGCAAAAACTCCGGCCACGCCGGGCGCTCCAGCAGAATGTTCGCAATGTTCAAAAACTTCACCCCGCGCACCACCAGCCGCCCCACCGCCCAAGTCAGCGGATGCGCCAGATAAACCGTCGCGCCCGGCACCCCGGCCAACGCCACATCCAGCGACATGGTGCCGGAACTCGTCAACGTCGCCGACACGCCCGGCGGATTTCCTCCCCGCTCGACCAAGTCGATTCCCTTCGCCGCCTCCGGGTCCGCCGTCATCAACTCGAACAACACGTTTCGCACCGGCTCACCGGGATGAATCACCAGCGCCCGCCGCTCCGGATGCCGCGCATGAAAGATTTTCCACGCCGCCATCAACACCGGAAAAATCCGCCGCACCGGCTTCGGACGGCTCCCCGGCACCAATAACACCGGCCCGGCCTTGGCATAACGCACCAGCCCTCGATGCTCCGGCTGGGCAAAGGGATGCCCGACAAACCGCACCGGCAGCTCCGTGTCCTTATAGCAATTCACCTCAAAGGGAAAAATCACGCCCAGCGCGTCCAGCACCTTGGCCATCTTAAATCTCCGCTTCGCCTTCCACGCCCAAATCTGCGGGCTGATATAATGACACAGCACAATATTCCCTCCACCCTTGCGGCTCAACCCTTCCTGCTTCAACCGCTCCGCCAGCCGCAAATTAAACCCGGGATAATCGACGAAACAAATCAACCGCGGCCGGTACCGCCGAATCCACTCCAGCGTCCGAAAAAACAATGTGCGATAAAACCCATAATTCGCCAGCACTTCCACCAGCCCAACCGCCGAAAAGCGCGTCATGTCGAATAACACCTGCACCCCCGCTGCCTCCAGCGTCGGCCCACCCAGCGCCGCAATTTTCAAATCCGGCCGCCGCTCGCGCAAAGCCCGCACTGCCCGCGCCGCCTGCTCGTCCCCCGAATGCTCGCCTGCCACAATCAGCACATCCACCGCGCCGTCACACGGCGCGGGAAACTCGGAGGGAATCGGAACTGGATGAGCCATGACAAAAAACCGGCGAACTCGCCGTAAAAGGAAAGGCCGCCAACTGTTAAGAAGTTTCCTCCCGGAACGAAGGCTTAAATTTCCTCCGCCCAGTCGGCGCTCATGCCGAAACCTTGGGCGTTGAGAAAATCCTGCAAGATCACCGCCGCCGCTCGCGAATCCAGCTCGCCAGTCGCCCGGTGCTTCTGCCGCTCCCGATTGTTCCGCCCTTTTTGCTTCGACGAAAATGTCGCCTCCGCCGCCACACTCGAAAGTCCTTCGTCCACCCGGTGCACGGTCAGCCCGGGAAATTTCTCCTCCAGCAGCGCGATAAATCCGTCCACGATTTCCGCCCGCGGCCCCACCGTGCCGTCCATGTTGAGCGGATAGCCGACCACCAGATCGGTGATTTTCCTCCGGGCAATTTCCTTTGCCAAATGCTCCACCCGCTCCGCCTCCGTCGGCTCCACCGCCGCCGTCACCGGCACCGCGATGCCCAGCTCGTCGCCGTAGCTCAGGCCAATGCGCCGGTCGCCGTGATCAATGCCAAGGAAATTGCGTGCCATGCTTTCCGGTCAACCAACTATCCCGCCCTTGGCAACGCCGAAGAAAAATCCCTTTTAACACCAAGGCACGAGGTTCCCACCAAGCACACAAAGATCGCCGCGCTCCTGCATCCCTCCGCAAAGGGAGCGCAATGCGCCTGCCGCAATCCTTGGAGAGATACCGTTAAGCACTCGGAGGAAAACTCGTGTCCATTCGTGTTCATTTGTGGTTCGAAACCCTCACTCCACCACCAGGCGCACGCTGCTGGAGTGGCTGTTGAACTCGGGCGCATACATGCACTGCACTTCCGCGATGCCGCTCTGATAGCTGCCGCGCAACTGCACCCGCACGGGATACTCGAAGACGTAAGTTCCGGGATTCACGCGGTCGAAGAAGAAGTGCGTCGCAGTGTCGCCGGTAGTCTCGTAGTAGCCGAGGCCGTCTTGCCAGCGATAGCCGCTCAGCACATTAACCGGTTCCGTGCCGCTGCCGCGCTGATCCTTCAGGTGAACAAATTCCATTGCGCGATCTACTCGCAACTCGACCCGCACAATCAGCGTGTCGCCCACCGCAATTTTGTTTTGCGGCACCGGCACCAATTCCTCGCCGCGCACAGTCTGCACCTTCTTCCACAGCGTCTTTTTCAGCGTCAGCGGCGTGCCGGCATAGGCCTTGATCTTGTCCACGCTCTGGAAGTATTGCCAGGTGACATTTCCCCAAGCCACGCCCTCGTCCTCCTTGCTGACAGTGATCTCACCCATCTTGGGCCGGACCGATTTCCCATCCCAGCGCTCGGAGTAAAACCCGGTTCCGGGCTCGACGTTTTTCGGCTCCACCAATTCCCCCGCCAGCGAAACCTTCACCAGCGCGTCCGAGGCCAGCTTGTTTCCTCCGCGCAGTAGCAGCGCGTAAACCGCGTCCGCCGTCGCCCGGGTCGAGGGCCAGGCCTGGGTCTGCTTTTGCTTCAACAGCCAGGTCTGCATGTCGTCCACCGCCGCGGCGTCCTGCGCCACTTCGTCAAACAGCTCGATCATCAGCGCCTGCGTCTCCACCGGGGCCTGCCACCAGAACCAGCCACGCTGCGTGTCCTGCCAGAACATGCCCAGCTCGCCGTCGTATTTCGCATGTTCTTTCAGCGAGCGCACAATTGCCATCGGCGTCGCCGTGTCGCCGAAGCGATGCAGCGCCAGCGCGAGGTGTCCCTGCCCTTGCCGGCCCAGGTCCAGCCAATGCTGGCGGCCCTGTTCGCGGAAGTAATCATAGGCTTCCTGATGCTCCTGCGACAGTGGCAGGTCGCGGAGGAAAAAGGCCCGCGCGTAAAGATGGAAGGCGATCAGCTCGTCCAGATTGTTTTCCTTGCGGTAGTCCCGCTTTTCCTCCGCGGCCCGCTCCTTGATCTTCTGCAAATGGGCGCTCAGCCAGGCGTCGAGCTTCGGCACCGCCCGCTTGGCCACCGACTGGTCCACCTGCACCCCAAGGTGCTGCAACCGGCCAAAACCCGCCACGATCACCCGGGTGATGTAGCCGCTCGACGGTCCTTCCGGGAACCAGCTCCAGCTGCCGTCCGACAACTGCCGTTCCGCGAGTTTGGCCAACAGATTATCCAACTCCGCGTTGACGCGGTTCTGGTCGAAGAGAATGCCCACATTCCTCCGCCGCGCCGACTCGCCTTCTGCCTCGCGCACCCAAGGCGTCTCGGCGATCAGCACCGATTTCAAATCCTCATTCTTCAACAGCGGCGAATCCAGCGCGGTGGTGTTTTTCCACACGTTCATCATTCGCTCGATCTTCGGGTCGCTGGTGGCGATGTGCCGCGCCAGAGCGTTTGCGTAGATTTTGCTGAAGATCTGCTCGCTGCAATCGTGCTGGTATTCCATCAGGTACGGCAGCGCCATCACCGCATACCAAGCGGGATTCGACACCATTTGCACCGTCAACGACTCGTGCCGCAGCGTGGAATCCGCGCCGCTGGCCAGCAATTCCGCAAAGGAAAATTTCTTCGTCACCGCGCCGCGAATCGGCAGCGGCAATGACTCCGTGACCAGTTGACGGCGGCTCAGCACGGGGAGGAAACCCTCCTCGCCGTCCGACTCCATTCCCGCCGCGCCAACGGCCTTGTAAACGAGGTAGCCTTGCCCGTCGGGAATTTCCACGCGCCACGCGAGCGAGGTCGAACTGCGCGCCGCGAGGAGGAAATCCCGCTCCGGCGTGCCGTTGCCCAGCGCCACATCCGCCGGGTTGAGCGTGATCGCGTCGGCGAAATTCAGGCGCACCTTGCCGCGCAGATTTTGCTCCGACTGGTTCGTCACTTTCACCGTAAACTCCACCACGTCGCCTTCGCGGAGGAAACGGGGCGGATTGGGCTGCACCATCAGATCCTTGGCGGTGACCGCCGTGGCGTCGGTGAACACGCCGGATCGCATTTTCTTGTCGTGTGCGAAGGCGAGGAATTTCCACCGCGTCAACGCTTCCGGCGCGCTGAACTCAATCCGCACCGAGCCGTCCTTGTCGGCAATCAGGCTGGGAAAGAAAAATGCCGTTTCCTGCAAATTCCTCCGCGCGGTCACCGCGTCCAAATTCAGCGCGGCACTCTCCTGCGCGGGAGCCGCATTTTCCTCCGCGGGGGAGCCGGGAGCCGCTTCCATCCGGCCCGCCATCATCGCAGGAGACGCCACAGGGGACTCGCTCAGCATGTCCATCGCCTCCGCCGAAGGTCCCTTCTTCATGGCAACACCTACGCCCACCCCTCTCCCGCTGCCACCGCCGATGCCGCCACTGGTTCCGAAGCTCCTCCGCATCACATAATTTCTTCCGCCAAAAATTTCCCACTGCCGGTAGCCGCGCTCGCTGGTGCTAGGCCAGCCAGTCCGGTCGGTCAACCGGTTCCAGCGGGGCCAAGCCGACTGCGGGGTGTTGGCGAAACCAAAGTTCATCAACCGGGCCGCGTAGCCCTGACGGTAAAACGCGCCCTGCAAATCCGCCCACGTGAAGTTCCCGGCAAACTGGTCCAACGACACGTCGTAGAGCGCCGCCACCAGTTGCGCCTCCGCCGCCGCGCCGTCTGGCTGCAACACCTTCAGGCTCCAGGTTTCCCTTCCGCCGGGCACCAGCTTGGAATTGAAACGCTCCCAGCCGATTTGCAGTTCCTTGTTTTTCCACGGCACCTCGATGTTCCGGGTTTCGCGATGCAGCCGATTTTCCCGCACTTGAAAAATTTCCAGTGCCACGCCGCCGCGCATTTCCTCCGCGATCGGCAGAACAATCGTCTGCTGGGTTTTCCCCGCCTCCGTCCAGAAACTTTGCAGTTCCTTGTCGCGATGGACAATCCGCACAAAGGCCCGTCCACTGTCATAGCCCGTGCCCCAGAGTCCGGTGAAAGTTTCCCCCGGCTGCAGCGACCATTTTTCCGCCGTCACGGCAAAGGCTTCCTTGACCGGATATTTCGCCGCCGCCGGATCGTAAACGCGGATTTCCGTGCGCGCGCTCACCGGTTTTCCAAAGCGATCCTGGGTGGTCAGCACCGCGCGGTAAATGCCCGCGGGCAGACGCAGCGACAACTCCGCCTCGCCCTGTGCATTGCTGGCAAAACGCTCCGCCGCCACGCCCGCGCCTTCCTTCCAAGTGCGCGGATCGGCGGGATCGGATCCGCCCATGCCTCGGTAATAATGATACTCTCGTAACTCCGGCCTTTGCACCCGTTCCGGCTGCTGAAGCGCGTAAACCATCACCATGCCGCTCGCGCTTTGCGGCACGTTGTCGAGCGAGGCGGTGTGCAGTTTCAACTGCAACGGCTGCGCCGTCACAGCCCATTCCTCCGCGCTGACACTGGCCTGCAAAGCGGTGTAGCCGACAACGACGGTTTGCGCCGCGTCACGGGTTTCCCCGGTGGTGTCAGTGATCTCTGCGGAAACTCGATAGACAAATTGCGGTTCGTTCTGCGGATCAACTGCGGCATCGGGCAGCGCGGTGAAACGCACGAAAAATTTCCCCTGCGCGTCGGTCTTTCCTTCGCCGTGCGCGATGGCCTGCGCGCCTTCCTGCGGGCCCCACCAGCACCAGCGCGGCCAGCGCACTTCGCGCCGCACGTTCCATTTTACCGTCGCGCCGTCCAGCGCGGCCCCGGTGTAGGCGGTGGCGGTGCCGGACAAGGCCACGGCTTCGTTCAACTTCGCGGCGACCTCCGGCTTCTCCAGTTTCACCTCAAACTTTGGCCGCTTGTATTCCTCAACCCGCACATAGCCGCGGCCGTTTTCCGGGCCGACGGTGTGGATCGCATACACGCCGTTGAGTCGCCCGGCGGGAATGGTGAAACTGCCGTTCACCGCACCAAAGCCGTCGGTGAACAGCTCCAGCCGTTCCACTTCCTTGCCGTTCGGATCGTCGATGGCCACCGTCACTTTTTTGCCCGCCAGCAAAGCGTAGTGATTGGTGTCGCGGTTGGCCGCATAGAAAATTCCTTTGAACTGGATCGCCTGGCCCGGCCGGTAAATGCCGCGATCGGAAAGGAAATGCACATACTGGCGCGTCCGCTCCGCCGCACTGCCGCTGTAATAGGACAGATAACTTCCCTCCCGCGACACCGCTTCGCCGTCCACTTCCGCCAGCAGCAGGGTGCTGTTGACATTGGGCGATGACAGGGAAAAGGCCCCGTTCGCATCCGTCACCACCGGCTCCAACGCCACGCGCTCCCGGGCGCTGTCCAGATACCAGCCGCTCACCTTGACACCCGCGACCGGTTCGCCGCTTTCCGCCCGCAAAACAAAACCCTCCATCTTTCCCCCGGGACCGTTGGAACCCGCCCGTTGCGCATCCCGGCCATAGACCAGTGCCAGATCGCTGACCCAAACCGGCGTGCTGACCAGCGTGTTGTTTTCCTCGCCGAAATTTCCCTCCGCGCTGCCGAACACGAGGTAAAATCCCTGCGGCAAATCCGCCGGGGCCGCAAAGGAAAATTCCGCCGCCGTGTAGTTCACCTTGGGCAGATCCACCGTCCAAGCCTTGGCCGGAGCCCGCTGCAAGAGCGCCTTGATCTCCGCCTTGTTCAACGATTCCGGCCGGTTGCTCTGCCGTTGCAAAAACTCCCGCCAGTCCACCGCCACCGCGCGCAGATGGATTTTCTCCAGATTCTTGTAGCGCACGGTCACATTCGGCCAGGGCGCGGTCCAGACAAACTCCGTTTGCAGTTGGGAAAATTCCTTTGCCTCCAATGCCTTCACCACGCCGCGACAGCGCTCCGCGCCGATGCTGTTCGGATGCAGCGCGATTCCCTGCATCGCGGCCTGGTAGGCGGCCAGTGCCATTTCCTTTGAGCCGATGATGCGCAAGCCCGCGCCCGCGCTTTCCTCCGCCAGCGGCTGGGGGTCGCCCGACCGATCGCTCTGTCCAAGCAGCAGCAATGCCAGATCCGCCGAGGCATAGCTGGCGGTCTCGACATTTTTCCAACGCTCAATGAAAGCCCGCAGCGCGTTCTCGGTGCGGGTGCGCGCCGCAGCGGTTTCGCCCAGCACGTTTTTTGCCCACAAGATGCGCTGCCGATCCGCGTCGCTCAACGCCAGTTGGTTGCCGTCCTGCTGGTGAAAGCGAAGCAAATCCTGAAACAGCCGGATCGCCTTGATGCGCCCGGATTCCGTATCTTTGGTATCCGGTTTCCAGGCGAGAAATTCCTCCAATGCGCCCAGCAGTGGCGAATCCGCCCGCGGCGCAAAGGCATTTTCCGGCGCAGCCACTTCGCGCTCGCCGAGACTGTATAGATCGATCGCCTGAAACACCAAAAAGTCGTAGAGCGTCGGGCGGTAAACATCCGGCAACATGCCCTCCCGCCACTGCAGCGTCTTGTCAAAAACCGTCACCGGCACCACCTGCAACTGCGGCTGATACCGCATCGCTTCCGCGATCAAGCCGTCGATTTCCGCCAGCACGCGCGTCGCGTCCCAAGTCAAAAAATCCGCCTCGTCCACGCCGCTGCTGCGCGAGCGTTGCAGCAGCCGCCAGCGGTTTTCGTTGTAATAATTCTGCCAAAGCCGCGCCTGATACACGGTGAGCAGCGGACGCATTTCCTCCGGCAGACCCGCCAGTTGTCCGCGCAGCAGTTGAATCTGCTCCACCGTGCTGACATCGCTCATGCCCAGCTTGGTCACCATTGCCTTCACGGCCTCGTTGTGATTTTTCTCCGCCAGTGCCGCGGTCAAAATCGGCTCCACTCGCTCCAGCGCGGTTTTCGGCAAACCCTCGTTTTGCGCCTTCTCAACCTCCTTCCACCGCGCCGCGTAATCAAACGCCGACGCCAGCAAAGGAAAAAACAGCAGCGCAAAAAACGCGCCCCAACGGGAAATACGGAAAGTCTTCATGGGATAAAACGGGTTGGAGTGAGGAATCGCGAACATCTCTACGAAAATAAGACCCCGAAGGAACCGTTTTCTTAGAAAGAAAATTTTTGCCCACATCGCACTACCCGGCACCCCGCGCTTGTTCGTTTTGGGAACAAGATTGTTCATTTTACCAAACACCCTCCGTTGTCATCACCCATTCCTGCACAAGGCTAGGAGACTCGTTAACTTTTAACCCGATTCTCCCATGAAAAAGACCTTCTCCCTGCCGGCCTTGCTCTTACTGGCAAGCCTTCCCCTGACCGCCACCGCCACCGATCTTTACTGGGAGGCCGGTGCCGACGGACTTTTCTCCGACACCGCCGCATGGACTCCTGGCAACACTGTGCCCGGCACTAGCGACACCGCGATCAATGCCTCGGAATACACGGTGACCATCAACGCCGACTGGGGAATGCAAAACATCAAGTCCGCCAATATTACGGCCGACGAGGCCACCGCCGCCCGCTTCCTGCAAACCAGCGGTGCGGTCACCGTGAGCAACTGGTTTCACCTCGGCGAAGACAGCGGCTCCATCGGCATCTACGAGATCACCGGCGGCACGCTGGACGCCAACGCCTCCGTCACCGACAGCGCCGTGCGCATCGGGGGAAACGGCTTGGGCATTTTGAAAATCAGCGGTGAAGGAACCATCGTCAACATCGCCCCGGATTCCGACGGATGGGGCAACGCGTTCCGCATCGGTAACGGCGGCGGAATGTATTCCGGCGGCGAGGGCTGGGTAATTCAGGAAGGCGGTACCGTCAATGCTGGCCGCGTTCTGATCGGACAGGATTCCGGCGGCCAGGGTTCCTATTCCCTCTCCGGCGGCACGCTTAACAGCAGCGGCGATGCGTATGTGGGCGGTTACAATGGCACCGGCACCTTCACGATCACCGGCGGCACTTTCTCCGGAAAAAAGCTCCACGTAAGCCATGAGGGCGGCACTGGCACCTTCAGCATGAGCAACGGCGAAGTTTCCCTTTCCAGCTGGTTTATCGTCGGCCACAAAACCGGCACCAGCGGCGGAACGGGTACAGCCACCATCTCCGGCGGCATCTTCAACGCCAACTATCAATCCGCCGTCGGCAATGAACTCGGCACCGGCACACTCAACATCACCGGCGGCACGTTGAACGCTGCCAGCTATCTCTGCATCGGTCGCCAGGGCGGCACTGGCACAATCAACATCACCGGTGGCGCAATCAATCAAAACGGCGGAGCCTTTGTCCTGGGCGGAGATACAATAACAGGGAACAGCAGCGGCACCGCCCATCACTCCGCTGGCACTCTGAACAGCATGGTGGACATCAAAATCGGTGCCGACAACAGCACCAACAAAGGTATCTACAACCTGTCCGGCTCCGGGGAAATCCACATGACCAACGGCTGGCTGTCCCTCGGCAACAAGGGATCCGAGGGGGTGCTCAACATGACTGGCGGCTCCTTTTCCTATGACGCGAGTCTGGCCGCAGGGACGTCCAGAATCTCCATCGGCGATGGAAAAAAGAAGGATGGAGCCACCTACACCGAAGGTACGATCAATCAATCCGGCGGCACTTTCACCGCCACTGGTGTGGACACCAACATCGGCGGCAACGGGG
>CALNBE010000076.1 GCA_937874455.1 uncultured Opitutia bacterium
GCCCTGACTGTGCTCCCGGATCTGCCCGAGCAAGGTCACCAGTCCGTCCACCCGCCGCACCAAGTCCGTTTCCAAAAATTTCCCCTCCGCCTCGCGCATCGCCACCAACTGCCCCAGCGCGCCGCGCACCGCCCCGGCCAAAACCGCCTGCGTTTCCTCCGCCTCCAAGCTTGGCAAACCCTCCCGGCGCGTCCGGTGCAACTCCGCCAAGCGCAGCAACAGCCCCGCGTCCGGCGCAAAGGAAACGCCCGCCAGCACCGCTTGCTGCTCCAGTTTCCGCAGCGACTCGCCCACCGCGTCGGCATCCCACGCCAGCGCGTTCGCTTCGCCCGCGGCCTTCGTTTGAAAGATCAACGACACTTTCCCCCGCGCCACCTGCTCGCGCACCCAGCCGGTCACCAGCCGCTCCAGCCCGGTCCATTCCGGCGGCCCCGAGACAAACACCTCCAGTCCGCGCCGGTTCACCGCGCTCGCTTCCAGCGTGAATTCCACGTTGCCCAGCGAAAAACCCGCCCGGCCATAACCCGTCATCGACTTGAGAGACATGCGCCCAGAAAAATCCGCAAACCCCGTCTCTGGCAAGCGGCGAAACGGCGACGCGCCCGCTTCAAGTTGCATGGTTTCAGCGCGACTCCCTCGCCACCAGCAGCGTCAAAAAAACCGCCACGGTCCGCGTAGGGGCGTCGCTTGCGACGCCCACCGCTTCCGCGGGAACAGCGCGTCCAGTTCCATCCCACGCGTCTGCAGGCTTCGCAGGGAGATTCCCGCAAAATCCGCCGTCATCCCCTCCACAGCCTTAATTCATCATTTAAAATTCCCCATGCCCCTCCGCCACCACCGCCACTTTTTCCTGCCAGGCCGCGACGCTTTCCCGGATTTCCTCCGGGCCGTTTTGCCGCGTCAGCACCGCAAGGGAAAACGCCGTCGCGTGCCGCGCAGTCTCCGCCAGAGTCAGCTCTTGCAATTGCGCGGACAAAATCCCCGCCACCATCGCGTCCCCGGCGCCAACGGTGTCGAGCACCTCCGCCGTCACCGGCAGCGCCCGCACCGCTTCCTCCTCGGTGACAAAAACCGCCCCG
>CALNBE010000077.1 GCA_937874455.1 uncultured Opitutia bacterium
CTTCACCCACCTGCGGCATGGGACCCGCCATCGCCGAATCAGTGAAGGAGAGAATTTCCGCCCTGCCCGAAATCGGCGCGGTCGAACTCGCCCTGGTCTGGGAACCGGTTTGGACGCCCGACATGATTTCCTCCGACGGACGCAAAGAGCTTGGTCTCGAATAATCCATCCACTGTCGTTTCGCCGCTCGGACTCTACTGCCACGTGCCGTTTTGCGCCAGCACGTGCGATTTCTGCGCTTTCTATCAGGAAAAACCCCGGCGCGGCGACATCGACCGCTACCTGTCCGCGATCGAGCACGAGCTGGCTTTGCTCCCGCCGGACCGTCCCGCCGACACTTTTTTCTGGGGCGGTGGCACGCCGGGCCTGCTGCCCGCCGAGGATTTGCTGCGGCTCGGAGAAAATTTCCTCCGCGCCAACACCCGTCCTCCTGAGGAATGGACGGTCGAAATGGCACCCTCCGCCGTCAAACCCGCCAAGCTGGCCGCACTCCGCCAACTGGGCGTGACGCGCATTTCCATGGGCGTCCAAAGTTTTGACTCGGCCACGCTCGAAGCGCTGGGCCGCCAGCACTCGCCCCGGCAAATTTACCAGGCTTGGGAGGCGATTTGCGCCGCCGGTTTCCCCGACACTTCGCTGGACTTGATTTTCGCCGTGCCGGGACAAGACGAGCAACGCTGGGAGGCCGATCTGGCCGAGGCCGTGCGGCTCGGACCACAGCACATTTCCACCTACTGCCTGACTTTCGAGGAGGACACCGCCCTCTTCGTGAAACTTTCCAAAGGAAAAGTCGCCGTCGATCCCGAGCGCGACGCCGCGCTCTACCGCCGCACCTGGCGGTTTCTCGAAGACCACGGATTTCCCCAATACGAGATTTCCAATTTCGCCCGGCCCAGCCATGCCTGCCGCCACAACTGCCACACTTGGCGCATGGCGGAATGGCTCGGCTACGGGCCCGCCGCCGCCTCGCAATGGCACCGCCGCCGCTTCCAAAATCCCGCCAGTCTCGACCGCTGGGCCAAAAGCATCGCGGAGGAAAAACTGGCGCACGAGCAGATCGTCGCACTCTCCCCGGAAATGCTCTTCGCCGACGCGCTGGTCTTCGGGCTGCGGATGAACGAGGGGGTTGATCTGGAGGAAAACTCCCGGCGCTTCGCCGTCCCCGTTTCCTCCGCGCTCCGACGGCTCGGCGAAAATCTCCACGCAGAGGAATTGCTCCACCGCGACGGTTCCCGCTGGCAGCTCACGCTCGAAGGCCGGCTCCGCGCCGACGCCATCGGCAGCGCGATCTTGGAAACGGTCTAAGCGTCGGCCCGACCTGCAACCCATTTTCCTGTCCGCGTATTTCCGAAAAATCTCAGGCGAGACAAAGGCACAAAAACCCGGACATCCTTGCAGACGTCCGGGTTTTGCACGGAGAGAAAATTCCCATTGCCCGCCTCAACCGACAATCTCGTCGATCATTACGATGTCCGGCTCAAAGGTCACTTCCAGACGATACGGCTGCCCGGGACGGAGCACCAACGTGTGGTCGCGCACCAAAGTCTGGTAGTAGTGAACCTTGCCGTAGTAGGTACGATGGTTCGGATCCTCGGAGACCACTTCTGTCTCCGCCCAGCCGGCTTGAAAATCGTCCTTGATCACCGCACAACGCAGGCTTTCCGCGCCCAGAGTAAACGAGGTGCCGAGGCGGTATCGGTGGTGCGGCGCGGCGATGGGCAGAATGTAGCGGAACTTGGTCATCTGCACCTCCTGCTTCACTTGGAAGAGGAACTTGCTGGTGATTTTTCCTCCGCTAAACTCCCACTCCACCTTGCAGCTGCCGAGGCCGTTGACGATGGTCTCTTCGCTGGTGATCAGTTCCGGCTGTTCGTAGCGGAAGTAAAAACTGTTCTTCAAGCCCAGCCCGGTGGTGATGTTTTTCCCGTAGAAAGACGGGATGAACTGCTGGTCGTTGATGGTCAGTTCGGGGAGAAAAACCGGCAGATAAACATTGGCCGGCCAGTCGAAAACACCCGGCATGTGCGGGAAGGCCAGCGAGTCGCTCTTCTTGTTGGTGCCGCCGGAAACCACTGGCAGTTGCACGTGCAGCCCGGTGTTCGGGTCTTGGTAAATGCACAGCCCCTGCTCTTTGCGGTTGCCCTTGTCGAAAAGCACGTAGCGGCAGGAGGGCCGCTGCAAGACTTGCGTCCGACCTTCCAAGTCGCCGCCGATGGTCTTGGCCAGACGCGACCACTGGCAAAGGTAGCGCGCCGCATCAAAGTTCGCCATCCGGGTGGTGTGGTGCGGGATAGTATCGCGCTCCGCATCCCGAATCACCAAGAAGCCGTGCTCCTGGTCAAGATAAGTGACGAAGAAAAATTGGAACAGGCGGCGGACAATGTCCTTGTATTGCGGCAGCTTGTCCGGGGCAATCCAGCCGTCGCGCATCGCCTGCAGAATCAGGCTGATCGCATGCATCTGCCCGTAGGCACCGATGCCGCGGCCATAGCACCAGCCCAAACCGTCCTGCCGGACGATGTCCGGCAGCAGCTTCAAATATTTCTCCGCATAAGTGCGCAGGCTGGGCAGCTTGCGGTCGCGCAGATGGATGTTCGCGTGCAACTGGAGCGAGGAGCGGATGAACACGAACTGCATGATCCCGTAGAGATCATAGGCTCCACCCAGTGCTTCCGGGCGCTCCGCCGACTTCGGACAGTCGTCGCAAAACTGCCCGGCGGAATTCGATTTGATGCGCTCGATGAAGCGCTCCACCAAGCTGCCGGTTTCGTCCTTCTTCGACAGGCCGAGGGAAAAACGGGTTACAGCCTTGGCGATGTTGAAAGCCTGAAAATGGTTGTCGTAGTCGCTGCGGTGCAGCAGGCGCTTGTCGATGAGCGCACGGGTGTCCTCGTCCAGCCGGTTCCACACAATGTTGCGTTCCTTCGACGGGCCGAAGGCCAGCAAGCCGAGCGAAGAATAGGCCAGGCCGTTTTCGGACTCGGTGTCCTGATTGACCTGGGCGCTGATGCACCGGGTCACGATGTCCACGATATCCACCCGGTTGAGCAGGGTGTCGCCGGTGGCGCGATAGTATTCGCCGAAGGCGAGCGCGGCGTGACCCGGTTCGTCGGCGCGGCTGTTTTCACCCGAAACAGGTGCGATGCTTCCGTCTGCGTTAATGGACTCCAGGTTCTGCCCCAGGATGGATCGTGCCATGTCCAGGCACTGTGCTGCGAAATTCTGCATACTCGAAGGAATGTGGTTTGATGCAAGGGCTCTCCAACGCTGTCAACTGCGAATCAGCCGAATGAACTCCGCGTTGTTTTTGGTTTTGGAAAGCCGCTCGATCATGGCCTCCGCGACGTCCTCGATTTTCCCTCCGACCATCGCGCGACGCAGGAAAGAGGCGGCATCGAGGGAATCGGGCGGGAGGATCAGCTCCTCCTTGCGCGTGCCCGAGGCAGCGAGATTGAAGGCGGGCCAGATGCGCAGCTCGGCCACCTTGCGGTCCAGCACCATCTCCATGTTGCCCGTGCCCTTGAATTCCTCGAAGATCAAGTCGTCCATCCGGCTGCCGGTCTGCACCAGCGCCGAGGCGACAATCGTCAGGCTGCCGCCCTCCTCGGTATTGCGGGCGGAGGAAAATATCTGCCGGGGCTTTTCCAGCGCCCGGGAGTCGAGGCCGCCCGTCATGGTTTTCCCTGAGCCGCTTTTGGCGTTGTTGTAGGCGCGGGTCAGGCGGGTGAGCGAGTCGATCAGCAACACCACTTGCTTCCCGGTCTCGACCAAGCGGCGGGCGCGTTCGATGCAAATTTCCGCCACTCGGACATGGTTGTGCACGTCCTCGTCGTTCGACGAGGCATAAAGTTCGGCCTCCGGCAGTTCACGGCGGAAATCCGTCACTTCCTCCGGGCGTTCGTCCACCAGCAACACCATCACTTTGCACTCGGGATGGTTTTCAAAAATCCCTTGGGCAATGTCCTTGAGCAGTGTGGTTTTTCCGGTGCGCGGCGGGGCGACGATCACGCCGCGGGTGCCCTTCCCGATCGGGCAAAACAAATCGATCACCCGGTTGGTCAGCCGTTCGTCCTTGGTTTCCAGCCTTAACTGCTCGTCCGGCGCGATGCTGGTCAGTTGTTGGAACGCGTACCGCCGGAGTCGGGCCTCGGGTTCCATGCCGTCGATGGTTTCCACCGTTTTCAGCTTCGGATTGGGGAAACGCGGATCGCTTTGCGCCGCGCCGACGATGAAACTGCCGCGTTTCAATTTATAGCGTTTCACCAGATCCCGCGGCACAAACGTGTCCGAGGGGCGGCTTTTCCCGCCGCGCGCCGGGTCGAGCAGCGTGCCGTTGTCCCGCTTGTCCGGTTCAAAAATGCCCTGCACTGTGATGGTCTCGGGACCGCTTTTCGGGGCCGGGGAAGCGGATGCCGCTTCGCCGACGGTTTTTTCCTCGGGTTCGCTCATGCGATTAAAAAACAAGTTGGTGGCGAGTTTCCGTCCGGAACAAAGATTGTTGGCGAAAGACAGGCCGGAAAGGTGTCGTGGGATGAAAGAACGCTGTGGCGGAATCCATGGCCCTGAACTTGGCCGATATCCTATTCACGCGACAGGCCGCACAATCAACGAATCCCATCGCTAAACAGCGCGTTCCTTCGCGCAAGCCCAAAATAAAAGGAGCCCTTCCCCAAGCCCGGACTGGACTTTTCCCCCGCCGCGGCACTTTTTTCTTCCGCGTGAATTACCGCCACCAGTTTCACGCCGGCAACTTTGCCGATGTCGCCAAGCACACGCTGTTCCTCCAGTTGCTGCAAGCGATGCAGCGCAAGGAAAAGGGGTTCCTTTGCCTCGACACCCACGCGGGACGCGGCGGCTACGCCCTCGCGCCGGATGCACCCGCGAACTCCGGGACCCGGACGCCCGAGCACCGCGACGGCATTGGCCGCCTACTCGCCCTTCCTTCCGAAAATTCCGCCGCGTTCCCACCCGCGCTGCGCGATTACCTGGAGCTGGTCCGCCGGTTCAACGCCGGGGCTGTCGGCGGAAAAATTTCCTCCGCGCCGCAACTCTACCCCGGCTCGCCGCAAATCGCCCGGATGCTGCTGCGCTCGCAGGACCGGCTGGCGCTTTGCGAAAAACACCCGGAGGAACACACCGCGCTGCGCGAAAATTTCCTCCGCGCCAAACGCGTCACCATCCAGTGCCTCGACGGTTACACGGGCATCCGCGCCCTGCTCCCGCCACCGGAAAAACGCGCCCTGGTGTTGATCGATCCGCCCTTCGAGAGTCAGGACGAATTCGCGCAAATCCACGCCGCGCTCCAGGAGGGTTTGCGCCGCATGCCGGGAGCGACTTTCGCCGTCTGGTATCCGATGACTGATCGGGTCGCCGCCGAGGCGTTTTTCGCCCGGATCGAAAACACCGACTTTCCTCCGACCCTCGCCGCCGAAATTTCCGTCGCCGGCGACGACGCCACTTCCCTGCGCGGCAGCGGGCTGGCCGTGGTCAACCCGCCTTGGCAGATCGCGGAGGAAATGCGCGCCGTGCTGGAGGCGCTCGTCCCGCTCCTGGCCCAGGGGCCGGACGCCGCCGCCGGGGTGCGCTGGATCGTCCCCGAGCGCTGAGGCGGCGCAAAGGAAATTTTTCCCCAACAAAAAAAGCGCGAGGATTTTCCCCGCGCCTTTTGCATGTTTCCCAGAGGAAAATTTCCTCCGCCCTCGCTTAAGCACCCACCGCCTTTTTCGCCTTGGCGAAGGCGTCCAGCGCCTGATCCAAATCTTCCCTGGTGTGCGCCGCACTCAGCTGGGTGCGGATGCGGGCCTGCCCCTTCGGCACCACCGGATAGAAAAATCCGACCGCGTAAACACCGTTGTCCAGCAACGCGGAGGCAAACTTTTGCGCCAGCACCGCGTCGCCCAGCATCACCGGGACAATCGGGTGCTCACCCGGCTGCAGCGTGAAGCCCAGCTCGGTCAGCCCCTTCCGCCAGTAAGCGGCGTTCGCCATCACCTGGTCGCGCAGGCTGGTGTCTTTTTTCAACAGACGCAGCACCGCCAGCGTCGCGGCGCAAATGGTTGGCGCAAGGGAATTGGAGAACAGATAGGGGCGGCTGTGCTGGCGGAGCAATTCGATGAATTCCTTCCGCCCGGAAGTGTAGCCGCCGCTCGCGCCGCCCAGCGCCTTGCCCAGCGTGCCGGTGATGATGTCGATGCGCCCGATGGTGCCGGTGTGCTCATGCGTGCCGCGTCCGTGCGCGCCCAGAAAGCCGACCGAGTGCGAATCGTCCACCATCAGCAGGGCGTCGTGCCTGTCCGCCACGTCGGCGATTTCCTTCAAAGGCGCGATGAAGCCGTCCATCGAAAACACGCCGTCGGTCGCGATCATTTTTTGCTTTGCTCCGGCGGCGTCCGCCTCGGCCAGTTTTGCCTCCAAATCGGCGATGTCCGCGTTGGCGTAGCGAAAACGCTTCGCCTTGCACAAGCGCACGCCGTCGATGATCGAGGCATGGTTCAGCGCATCGGAAATGATCGCGTCATCCGGCCCCAGCAGCGGCTCAAACAGCCCGCCGTTGGCGTCAAAACAGGACGAGTAAAGAATCGTGTCCTCGGTGCCGAGAAACTCGGTGAGTTCCTCCTCCAGTTGTTTGTGCAGGGTCTGGGTGCCGCAAATGAAGCGCACGCTGGCCATGCCAAAGCCCCACTTTTCCAGCGCCGCCGCTGCGGCCGCCTTGACCTCGGGATGGTCGGCCAGTCCGAGGTAATTGTTGGCGCACATGTTGATCACCATGCGGCCATCCTTGAGCACTACCCGGCTGCCCTGGGCTCCCGCAATGAAGCGCTCCTGCTTAAAAAGTCCGGCAGCTTCGATTTCGCGCAGACGGTTTTGGTAGGTTTCCTTGGTTTTCGATGAATACATAACTGTTCTATAAAAGTTAGGACGGGATGGTCCTGCTGTACGCTTTTTTGTTCCGCTAAACCAGCAGTTTTAAAGCCATTCTTTGTAAAACTGGCTTTCCCTTCCTGTTTTCCTCCGCCTAAATCCCGCCATGCTTTACCAACCGGAAAAACTCCTCCTGCTCGCGGGGCCCTGTTCGCTCGAAAACGAGACTATCTGCCGCACCGTCGCCGCCGTGCTGGCGGAACTGCGCGAACGCCATCCAGAGTTGAACATCGTTTTCAAGGGTTCCTTCGACAAAGCCAACCGCACTTCCCTCGGCGGAAAACGCGGACCCGGCCTCGAACACGGGCTGGAATTGCTCGCGCTGGTGAAAAAGGAATTCGGCTTCCCGGTCGTCACCGACATTCACAATCCCGAGCAATGCGCCCGCGTGGGCGAAGTGGCCGATGTCCTGCAAATTCCCGCTTTCCTTTGCCGCCAGACCGACCTGCTGGTCGCCGCCGCGCAAACCGGCCGCGTGGTCAATGTGAAAAAAGGCCAGTTTCTTTCGCCCTACGAAATGGAGTTCGTGACCAACAAACTCCGCGACAGCGGCGCCAAGGAAATCTGGCAAACGGAACGCGGCACCACCTTCGGCTACCAAAACTTGGTCGTGGACATGCGCTCCTTCGCCATCATGGGAAAAAACGGGTTCCCCACGGTGATGGATGCCACCCACAGCGTGCAACTCCCCGGCGCGGCGGGCGGCAGCTCCGGCGGGCAGCGCGAATTTGTCCCGATGCTCGCCAAGGCCGCGCTCGCCGCAGGTGCCAGCGGACTCTTCATGGAAACCCACCCCGATCCGGCCCAGGCCATCTCCGACGGCCCCAGCCAGATTCCCTTGGGAGAATTTCCCTCGCTCATCGAAACCTGCCTAAAAATCTGGCAGGCGGTCCGCTGACAAAACGCCTCAACGGTTTCCGCACAAAGGGCCCCTTTTGGGGCCTTTTCTCATCAACGCAGTAAGGCAAACACCCATAGATTTATCTTTTTTTCAAAAAACCCCCGTATTTTTCACCCAAAAATAACAAGAAAAAATCCCACCGCCGCCGGTTACCCTCTATTCACCCTATATTTCTTTATCCAAAATTCTTACCGAAAGACAAGCTACTCCTTATTTTCGAATAATAAATTGATGTTTAACAACCATTCGTTCAACAAAAACTCCGCTAACCTTAATCTATAATTCGTATGCTTTACCGTACTCTTCTCACTGCCCTTGCCCTCCTGCTGACCTCGGCCAGCTCTTATGCTGTTGTCGTCTTCAAAGGCGACAATAGCGCCAACACCACTGCTCCTGCCAATGGTCTACCATTCGACAGCGTTGGCATGCTCTCCGGCGGCACAGCCGTTTACCTCGGCGACGGCTACATGCTAACCGCCAACCATGTCAGCATCGGCAGCTCCGTCATATTCCCTGATGGCAGCAGCTACGCAATCGACACGGCATTCACTCCAGTGCAACCCGTCGCGGGAGTGGACTTGAAAGTTTTCAAACTCGAGGAAGAACCCGATATCGCCGCAGTCAGCATTTACTCCGGCAACACCAGCGTCTTGCTCTCCTCCACCAGCTACGTGGTCGGCTCCGGCTTGGGACGAAACCCTAGCGTTTCGACGAGCAGCAGCAATGTAAAATGGGGAACTTCCAGCACGCGAGATATCCGATGGGGCCTTGTTAACAGTCTGAAAAAAAGCACCAGCACCGGCATGGTTTACTTCACCTCCGGCACCAGCAACCCTGTCTCGCTGACGACCTACGATTCCGGCTCCCCGCTTTTCACCTACATTGACGGGGAATGGTACATCACCGCGATCGCGGTTTCGATCGACTCGACCACCGCCAACAGCTCCACATCCAGGTTCTACTCCTATCTGTACTCCAGCAATTACCTCATTCCGCTCTCCGATTACATCGACGGATCCATCATCCCCTGACCAGCCCCTGCTGCGCACCTCGAAGAAGCCTTCGGTATTGGGCGGCACCTGCCGCATCAATGCCGCAAGGCTTCCTTCAGGGCCGCGTGATCGATTTTTCCCCGCTCGTTGAGCGGCAGCCGAGCCACCGCGATCCAGCGTTTCGGCACGCAATGCCGGGCCAATTCCCGCCGCACGCGCGCGGCCAAAATTTCCTCCCAACCATTTTCTTTCAGGCCGGAAAACTCCACTAGCGCCACCACCCGGCGGCCCCATTCGGTATCGGCCTCCCCAACCACCAGCACCGCGCGAATTTCCTTCGCGCCTTGCAGAACCGACTCCACCCGCCGCGGGTCCACTTTTTCCCCGCCGGTCACGATGAAACGGTCCAGTCGGCCCAGCAATTCCAGCTGCCCCCCGACCATCCGGCCTTCGTCCTGCGTGGCCAGCCGCCGCGAACCGTCCGGCAACACCTCCCCGATTTCCTCCGCCAGCGCAGGCGTGACCAGACACACCCGACCAGCCTCGCCTTCCTCGACCAATCGCCCCGCCGCATCCACAATTTCCACCCGCACACCGGGGAGAGGCTGCAAAGCTAATTTTTCTCCGCGCAAAAATTCCTCCGGGCTTTGCCATGCGACGAACGCCGCCGTCTCGGTCATGCCGTAGCCGAGCGCCAGGGAAATTTTCTTCGCCCGCGCCCGCGCCAGCAAATCCTCTGCCGTCGCCGCCCCGCCCAACAGCACACAATCCCACTTCCGCAGCCACGCCGCGCCATCCACCGTGTGCAGAACGCGCCGCAATTGCGTCGGCACCAGCGAGAGCAAAGTCCGTGTACCCGGCAAAGATTCGGGAAAAATTCCCTCCGCCTCCGGCAGCGTTTCCAACAGCCAGAGCCAGCCGTCCGACATCACCGTCCGCACCACCGGCAGCAACCCGCTCACATGCCACGGCGGCAAAGGCGAGCCGCCGCCCAATCGCCCCGCACCCAGCGCCACCAGTTGCGCCCGCGCCCCAGCGGTCAGCGTCGCCCAGCCATGCCGGACAAATTTCACCTTCCCTCCGGTGCCTCCCGTGGGAATAAAAATCTTTCCCGCCGCCGCGTTTTCCTCCGCGGTCCCCACCGCGCATTCCCCCTGCTCCGGCACGGAGCCGATGCCCGCGATTTCCCTCGGGAAAAACGCCGCCGCCTCGGCCCATTCCTGCCGCTGCCAGTGCGGGTTCGCACAAAACACATTTCGCCCCGCGCACCATGCCGCCAGCAGCGCCCCAATGTAGCGCGCCGGCTCCCGCTCCGCCACCACCAGCGCCGCCGCGGGATTTTTTCGCAAAACTTCCTCCGCCGCCGAAAACGACTCGCGGGCCTTTTCCGCTGCGCTTGCAGGAAACAATTGCCCCGCCAAAAAACGCTCCGCCGCGGCGCGGGTCATCCCCGTTTCTGCGCGTGGCAAAAAACGCTTTTTCTCTTCGACATTTTCCTTCGCTCCCCGCTCGCGCCACCAATCATCCCACTCCTCCGGCGACCAGTCCAATGCCACCGCTTCCGCCACGCCTGAATGCGCCGCCCAGCCATCCGGCTCCAGCGCGCCCAAGGTGTCCAGACCGTGCGCCACCGTCGCGCTTTGCGCATCTCCTGCGGCCAGCCGCAACAACGCCTCGCGGCCCACCGCCGTTTCAAAAACCGACGAATACACAATCCGTCGCGGAATTTTTCGCCAACGCTCCAGCGCCGCCCAGTCCGCCAGCAGCGCCGGTTTCACCACCACCCAGCCGGGCCAATCCTCCGGCAGCGAATCCGCCTGCGCGACCGACTCATCCAGTGCCAGCTTGCGCGCAATTTCCTCCGAAAAAGTTTCCCCGCGCATTCGCTCCG
>CALNBE010000078.1 GCA_937874455.1 uncultured Opitutia bacterium
AACGCCGGCACCGCCGCCCGTTTCCTCACCGCTCTGCTCGCCCTGCATCCACAAGGCGAATACACACTCGACGGCGACCCCGCCATGCGCGCCCGGCCCATGAGCGGCTTGCTCCGCGCGCTAACCGCCCAAGGCGCATCCTGCACCGACCCGCAGACCGGAGCGGAAACCGACCGATTCCCCTTCCTTCTCCGCACTGCTGGATTGCGCGGAGGAAACATCTCCGTCGATGCCGCCGCCAGTTCCCAAATTCTCTCCTTTCGCGCAAAACCCAGCCACCGTCCGCTTGGCAGGTGCCACCGTCTCCGAGCCGTTTGTCGAAATGACCCTGCGTCTGTGCGCCGCCTTCGGCCAACCCACGCAAGTCCCCGAATCCGGCGTTTACGTTTTTCCGCAAGGGAAATACCACTGGGCGGATTCGGTTTACGCCGTCGAGCCCGACGCCACCGCCGCCAGCTATTTCCTCGCCCTGCCGATCGCCACCGCCGCGCGTATCCGCATCGACGGACTTTCCTCCGCCAGCCTGCAAGGCGACGTGGCCTTCGCCCAAATCCTCCAGTCGCTCGGCCTGCCGTTGCACGCCACCGATTCCGGCTGGGAAGTTTCCGCCGCAAAGGAAAAACTGCCCGGCGGCGATTTCGACTTCAACGCCATCTCCGACACCTTTCTCACTCTCGCCGCGCTCGCGCCGCTGCTTTCCTCTCCGCTCACCATTCGCGGCATCGCCCACGCCCGACGACAGGAAACCGACCGTCTGCTAGCAATGGCGCAGGAACTCGGCAAACTCGGCCAGCGCGTCGAACCCGCGCCGGAGGCATTGCGGGCCGATCCGTCCATCGGGCACTTCACCATTTTCCCCGACCGGGCCGCCCTGCGGGAGCGCAGTGCCCAAGCGCCCGTTTCCATCCACACCTACGAGGATCACCGCGTCGCCATGAGCTTCGGCATTCTCGGCTCGCACGACCTGCACGGCGACGGACGCGCCTGGCTGCAAATCGAGGATCCCGGTTGCTGCGGAAAAACCTTCCCCGATTTCTTTGCGGTGTTGGAAAAGCTCCGCCAGCCCGCCGCCTAGCTGCGGTAGTCGGCGTTTTCGCTGACGTATTCGTGCGTCAAATCGTTGCCCCAAACGGTGGCTGCGCCCGGGCCGTCGCCCAGCGAAACCGCGATTTCCACGCATTTTTCATGCGGAGGAAATTTTACCGGCGGCACAAAAACCCCGTCGGCGGTCGGCTGACTCTGATAAAGTTCCGCCGCCTGCAAATGCGCCACCAGTTGTTTTTCCTTTTCGGGATTCAAACGAAAAGTTCCCTCGGCGAAAATTTCGATGCCGCCGATCGAGGCCCGCAAGCGCGACAAATCCAGGCCGGAGTCGGTGTTGCCAACATGCTTGCCGATCGCCTGCACCAGCCGCCCGACATTCGGGTCGTTGCCCGCCACCGCGCATTTGAAGAGCGGCGCGTTGATCACCGCTTTGCCCAGTGCCTTGGCAGTCGCGGCATCCGGCGCGCCGGAAACCGTCACCCGCACCACGTGCCGCACGCCCTCACCGTTGCGCACAATATCCTCCGCCAAATCGGTGCAAACCTGCCGTAGCGCCGTCTCAAATGCAGCGAGGTCCGCGCAGGGAATTTTCCCCGACGACAGCACCGCCACGGTGTCCGAGGTGCTCATGTCGCTGTCGATGCTGATCGCGTTAAAACTCGTCTCGGTCACACGCCGGAGCATCTCCCGCAGTTTTTCCCGAGGTACTTGCAGATCCGTCAGCACATAGACCAGCATCGTCGCCAGGTTTGGCTCGATCATCCCCGCGCCCTTGCCGATGGCGACAATGCTGCCACCGCCCACCTCGGCCCGGCGGATTTTGGGATAGAGGTCGGTGGTGACAATTCCCTCCGCCGCGGGTAAAATGGATTCCGCCTGCAAAGCCGCCACCGACTCCGGCAGCGCCCGCAGCATTTCCTCCGCGGGCAGCCGCCAGCCGATCACCCCGGTCGAGGAAGGCAGCACCGCCGTTGGGGAAATGCCCAGCAACCGGGCCGCGGCGGCGCAAATTTCCTCCGCGGTCGCCACGCCGTCCGCCGCGCAGACATTGGAAATTTTGTTGTTCACCAGCACCGCGCCCAGACGCGGCTCGTGCAGCCGTTGCCGTCCGACCAGCACCGGCGCGCCGGGAAAGGCATTTTTGGTGAACACCGCCGCGAAGTCCGGCGTGGGCTCGTCGAGCGCGAGCAGCGTTAGGGTCATTTTCGCCGGTTTCGGCGCCTCTTGTGGCGTAAAGGCAAAACGCGCGGTTCCGACGCGGAAACCTTGCGGCAGTTTCGCCTGGCTTTGCAGCCATTTCCGGTGTTCGTCTGCGGAGGAAAAAGTCAGTTGAGTGGAAGACATGGCTCGCGATTTCCCTTGGGATTAAACCAATCCGGCGGTCTCCGGGAAGCCCGCCACCAGATTCATAATCTGCACCGCCTGGCCGCCCGCGCCCTTGATCAGGTTGTCGATCGCGGAGGTGATGACCAGATTTCCGGTGCGCGGATCCTTCACCGCGCTGATATCGGCGCGGTTGGTCCAGGAAACGTGCGCGGTGTCGGGATATTTTCCGCTCGGCAAAATGCCCACGAAGGGTTTTCCGGCGTAGGTTTTTTCCCAAACAGCGTAAACCTGCTCCACCGAAACATCCGGCGCCGGAACGGTGATGGTGGTGGCGATCCCGCGCTTCATCGGGGCCAGGTGCGGGTTGAATTGCACGACCACCGGTGCGCCCGCCGCAGCGGAAAGATTTTCCTCCACCTCGGAAAGGTGCCGGTGCTTGGGCATGCCGTAGCCTTTCACCGACTCGTCCCGCTCGCAGTAGAGGTAGGCGATGTCGTTCTTTTTTCCCGCTCCGCTCACCGCAGAATAGCTGTTGATCACCACGCTGCCGGGCGCGGGTTTCAGCAGCCCGGCCCGCAGCAGGGGCGTCAAAGGAATCTGGATACTCGTCGGGTAGCAGCCCGGGCAGGCGATCAGCGGGGCGTTTTTCCATGCCGCATCCCCGGCCAGTTCCGGCAAAACGTAGGGAGCCGCCGCCAGCAAATCCGGAGCGGGATGTTCCGTGCCGTAGTATTCCTTGTAAAGCGCCAGACTGTTCAGCCGGAAATCCGCGGAAAGATCGATCACTCGCCGTCCGGCCTCGACCAAGGCCCGGGCAAAGGTCGCCGCCACGCCGTGGGGCAGCGCGAGGAACCAGAAGTCCACCGGCGCGCGGGCCAACGTCTCCGGCTCCGCGCCGGAAAAGCACAGCCCCGCCGGGATCGTTTCCCGGTATTGCGGCAACGCCTCCGCCACCGGCGTGCCGGTCAGGCTGCGCGAGGCGGCATGGGTAAGCGCCACCTGCGGGTGGCGGGCCAGCAGGCGCACGAGTTCCTCTCCGGTGTATCCGGAGGCGCCGACGATTCCGACGTTGAGCTTGGTCATGGGAAAAAGATTTTGGGATTGTGCAAAAAAGAGAGAAGGCAGAAGTTTCCTTTGCTCGGGAAAAACAAAAAACCTCCGGAGAAAATTCCGGAGGTCTTTCGCGTTTTTGGCCGGGCCAAAATTAACGCTTGGAGAACTGGAAGCGCTTGCGGGCTCCGGGCTGGCCGCTCTTTTTGCGCTCCTTCATACGACCGTCACGAGTCAACAGGCCGGCTTTTTTCAGCGCGGCACGGTTTTCCGGATTCAGCTTTTCCAGAGCACGAGCCAAGCCGTGCGAAATGGCACCAGCCTGGCTGTTCGGCCCGCCGCCCTGCACACTAACTGACACATCGAGCTGCCCGGTCACTTCCAGCGTCTTCAGCGGACGCGCAGCAGACTTGGCGAGGGTTTCCGTGTAGCAATAGGACTCGAGATCCTTGCCATTGACAGTGAACTTGCCGGTGCCGTTGGTGATACGGACCCGGGCGGAGGAAGTCTTGCGACGTCCGACGGCGACAAAGGTTTCAGTGGCGGTTTCGCTCATGGCTGTAAAGAAATGTTAATGGGTTAGCCCTTGAAATCGACCGGGTTCTGCGCCGCATGCGGGTGCTCAGAACCAGCGTAAACCTTGAGCTTGGAGAGCATCGCATTGGCCAGTTTGTTCTTCGGCAGCATGCCCTTTACGGCGTGCTCGATGATGAAGGCCGGCTTATGGGCGCGCATGTGCTCGACATTACGGCGATAGGCAGTGCCGACCCAGCCAGTGTAGAACATGTAGGTTTTGTCGGTTTCCTTGCTCCCGGTTAGGCGCACTTTGTCAGCGTTGATAACCACGACATAGTCGCCGGTGTCGATGTGCGGAGTGTAGGTGGGCTTGTGGCGTCCGCGCAAAATGGCTGCGATCTTGACGGCGAGGCGTCCGAGCACCTGGTCGGCGGCATCGACAACATACCAAGTCTTCTCGGTGTCTTTCGCGGTCTTAGCTAACGTAGTCTTCATTGGAAAAAAGGAATGGCGGAAAATGGAGGCGGCTCAAGGCATGTCAATCCCTTTTCCGTTGGTTTTTGTTTTCGGCAACAAAAAGGCGGCGGGAAGATTTCCACGCCGCCTTTTAAGAGGGAAAACTCAGGCTTAGTACGCGAAGGTCACCTTGGTACCCCACCAGAGGTTTTTCTCAGTGTTGTTGCCATGCTCGCCGTCATTGTTCCAAGCATAGCGCATCCCGAGGGAAACATTGGCGTTCGGGGCAATGCGATACACCACGTCCGCCGAGAGGCCGGCATAAGCGTATCCGTTGCGAACCTTCGCGGCACCTTGGTCGCCATCATAGCGGCGGGCGGAGAGGTAGCCGATGTAGGCAGCCAGATCAAAAGCCAAGTCCGGCGACAGTCCGAGATCCTGACCTTCGACACGACGGGTCAGCATGGCTTCGTAAGTCACCTGCTGCAGATTGAAGTCATAGTAAATGTAGGCTTTGGGTGTGAACCACTCGTACTGACTGGTGCTGGCACCGATAAAGACTTCGTTGCTGCGATTGTAGTCGCCACGATTCGTTTCAGCCGGGGCAAACGAATCATTGTTGGGATAGGTGTGCAGGGTGTAGCCGATATCGAAAGTGAAGGCTTCGTAGCTGGCCTTGGCACCGAGCGTCCAGTCCACCTGATTATAGTGCTGGGCAACCGGCAGCATCGCAAAGAGGTTCGCGTACAACAGCGGGCTGGTTTCGCCCATCCCAGGGATGGAGTAGCCCGTCTTGACGTTGACCTGCATATTGCCGTCGGAGTGCTCTTTGCCGCGGGAAATATATTCCCCTTCGTAGCCGACATCGCCCTTGATTTCCAAGTTGTCGATGCCGTTTTGGGCAAAGAGAGCCCCAGCGCTCAGCGAGGCCAGAGTGATTGCTGCAAGAGTTGTTTTCATATGAGAACTATGGTTGTTGAGGAGTTGTTAGAGGGAAATTGAATCCAAGTCTTTCACGGGCAAGCCTATTTTGGGCAAACCGTGACACTGGAGAGCTACATGTGGGCAATGATATTGTTCCCAAATTCGGAACATTTCACTTCCGTCGCGCCTTCGGTTAGGCGGGCAAAATCGTAGGTGACCTTGCGCGAAGCGATCGCGCCATTGAGGCCTTTGAGAATCAAATCTGCCGCCTCGTTCCAGCCAAGGTAGCGGAACATCATTTCGCCAGAGAGCACCACGGAGCCGGGGTTAACCACGTCCTTGCCAGCGTATTTCGGCGCGGTGCCGTGGGTAGCCTCAAAGATCGCATGACCGGTCACGTAGTTGATATTGCCGCCGGGGGCAATGCCGATGCCGCCAACTTGCGCGGCCAGCGCGTCGGAGAGATAGTCGCCATTCAAATTGAGCGTGGCGATCACATCGAACTCCGCCGGACGGGTCAGCACCTGCTGCAGCGTGATATCGGCAATGGCATCCTTGAACAGCAGGCCCGCGCCACGTTTTCCTTCGGGGATCCGGCACCAAGGGCCACCGTCGATTTCCTCCGCGCCGTATTCGGCCTTGGCCACTTCGTAGCCCCAGTCACGGAAGGCACCCTCCGTGTATTTCATGATGTTGCCCTTGTGGACAAAGGTCACCGACTTCTGTCCCTGTTCGATCGCGTATTCGATCGCGGCCCGGGCCAAGCGCTGGGTGCCGGTCTTGGAGACGGGCTTGATGCCGATGCCGACTACATCGGGCGTCTCGCCAAAACGGATTTTCTGAAATTCCTTCGGGAAATTCGCCTTGAGGAACTCGATCGTTTTGAGCGCGGCTTCCTGCCCGGCCTCAAAGTCGATGCCCGCGTAAATGTCCTCGGTGTTTTCGCGAAAGATCACCATGTTCACCTTTTCCGGGTGCTTCACCGGCGAAGGCACGCCTTGGAACCATTGCACCGGGCGCAGGCAAACGTAGAGGTCGAGCATCTGGCGCAAGGCGACATTGAGCGAACGGATGCCGCCGCCTACCGGAGTGGTCAACGGACCCTTGATGCCAACGAGGTATTCCTTGAAGGCGGCAATGGTGTCGTCAGGCAGCCAGTTGTTGAATTTTTTGAAGGCATCCTCGCCGGCGAAAACCTCAAACCAGGAGATTTTCCTTTGCCCGCCGTAGGCCTTCTCGACCGCCGCGTCAAAGACCCGCACGCTTGCCGCCCAAATGTCGGGGCCGGTGCCATCGCCCCGAATGAATGGCACGACCGGATTTGCCGGCACATTCAACTTTCCGTTGGCAATGGTTATCTTGTCTCCCTTGGGTGGTGTCACGGTGGTGTAGCTCATAATCAATATTTGCGGGCAATGTAATGGTCAGGCCGGTTCGCATAGCAAATCCCTTTTCCTTTTTGCAAAGAAAAGCCCACGGGAACGCGGATCCGGCGCAATGATTCGGAGAAAAAACTTGGCTCCGTCGGCAAAACCCGACGGGAGCCATTTCAACCAAGCGGAAGACGCATTATTTTTTGGCAGCCTTCTTCGCGACGACTTTCTTGGCCGGAGCTTTTTTGGCAACGACCTTCTTCACGGGGGCCTTTTTGACCGCCGCCTTTTTCACGGGAGCCTTCTTGGCAACGGCCTTCTTCGCGACGACTTTCTTGGCCGGAGCTTTTTTGGCGACAACCTTCTTCGCGGGGGCCTTTTTGACCGCCGCCTTCTGGGCCGGAGCCTTTTTCACAACGGCCTTTTTCGCCGGAGCTTTTTTGGCAACAGCCTTCTTCACGGTTTTTGGGGGCATGAGTGTATCCTTGTTTGGGATTAGGTTTGCATTCTCCGGCAACACTCGAAGTGCTGCCCGGATAAGATGGCCCAGGCTGACCTGTTTTTGCCGTGCCAGTTTGGCCAGCCTGGCCCGCGTCTCCTTGGAAATGCGGAAGGAAATCTGCCGCATGGTATCGACGTCGGGAAGTTCAGCGAAATCAAATTGATCAATGGCGCTCCGGATCGCCATGCTCATGGAACCAAATCCCTGCTCTTGCTGACAGGAGACAAGCGAGCCGTATAGATCCTCGGGGAGAGAAACAGTCAGGAGAGTTTCGAAGGAAGCGCGGTTGTTCATTGGGGGAGTGGCTGTCTCCGGGAGGAAAGCAGTAGATCAGCTTGGGAAAAAGTAAAGTCGTAATATGTGGTTTTTCCGTTTTATTCATTTTTCCCTTGCGTATCCAAAAAAAAACAACAATCAGGGGCACCCTCCCCGCCTCCTAGCCGCATGACCGCCTTCAGACATTCCGAGCACCTCTGGCGCAGCACACTCGCCGCATTCCTCCGGGACAACCGGGAAGTCGCGGCGCTACAGGTGGATTTCGACAATCAGGCAATTTCTTTCGCCACCCTTGGCGATTCCGACACCCGGGCGCTGGAGGAAAAGCTGCTCGCCACCATTCGCTCCATTGCAGAAAGCCATTCCGCGGGGGAGGCAGAACCGGAGTATCTCGCGGGGCTGGTGGTCGAGGAGTCCGCCGACACGCTGAAGCTGGCCAAGCCTTCCTCCCCCGCCCAACTGCACCGCTGGCAAACCGCCTCTTGGAATTCCGCACAGGAAAAACCCCGTGAAGACAATACGGATACACAGGCGGAGGCAGCTGAGGAAGACTGGCGCCTGCTGGCCGCCCTCGCCACCGGCTGCGCCGTTTTCGGTCTCGCCGGCTGGATTGCCTCCGCGTTCGGCGCTCCGCCCTGGCTCACCATCAGCTGCTATTCATTGGCCATGCTGTGCGGCGGCTGGGATGCGTTGCACGATTCCTTGGAGAACCTGCCGCAGGGAAAACTCGACATCCACTTCCTCATGCTCGCGGTGGCCGTCGGCGCGGCATCGATTGGTGCTTGGGCCGAGGGCTCGCTTCTCCTTTTTCTTTTCTCCGCCTCCGGTGCGCTGGAAGCCTTCGCCATGCATCGTACCCGGAAAGCCATCGACTCGCTCTTCAAAGATCAGCCGAAAACCGCCACCGTGCTTGATGACGCCGGGAAGGAAAACGCCGTTCCGGTCGAGCAAGTGCAACCCGGCCAGACCGTGCTCATCCGCCCCGGCGACATTTTCCCGCTCGACGGCGAAGTGATCGAAGGGGAAACCGCCGCTGACGAATCCTCCATGACTGGCGAGGCGCTGCCCGTCGGCAAAGGGGTCGGTGGCGAAACTTTTGGCGGCACGCTCAACCTCTGGGGATCGGTCAAAATCCGGGTGCTGCGCCCAGCCGGCGAAAGCGCCCTGCAAAAGATCATCCACCTCATCCAGAATGCGCAGCGGCAGAAGGCCCCCAGCCAGCGTTTCACCGACCGCTTCGGCACCAGCTACACCCTGCTCATCCTCGGCATCACCACTGCGATGTTTCTCGTTTGGTGGCTGGCATTCGGCCTTCCGCCCTTCCTCAACTCCGCAGAGGAAAAATCCGCTTTTTATCGGGCAATGACCCTGCTGGTTGTCGCCAGCCCCTGCGCATTAGTCCTCTCCATTCCCTCCGCCATCCTGGCCGCCATCGCCTGGAGCGCCCGGCGCGGCATCCTTTTCCGCGGCGGCGCCGCACTGGAAAAACTCGCCGACATCGACTGCGTGGCGATGGACAAAACCGGGACTTTAACCACAGGAGATCTGGTGGTGGACCGGATCGAAAGCTTTCCCCCCGGCGCAGAGGAAACCCTGCTCCGCCATGCCGCGGCCCTGGAAGCCCGCGCCACCCATCCCTTGGCCCGCGCCATCGTCGCCCACGGCAAACGCCAAGGCATCTCGCCCGGAGCCAAGGTAGTGGACTTTTATAACATGACCGGACAAGGTGTCCGCGGAAAAGTCGACGGCATCTCCTGCGTGCTGGGCCGCCGGGAGCTGATCACCTGCGGCCCGCTCGCCCGCTGGGCCGACCAGCTGCCGCCGCTGCCCACCGAGCACTCCGAGGTGTGGGTGCTGGAGGAAAAACATATTGGTCGGATTTTGCTCCGAGACCAAGTGCGCACGGAATCCAAACCCGTGCTGGACGCCCTCAAAAAAATGGGCCTGCGCACCATCATGCTCACCGGTGACCGCTCCACGGCAGCGCAAAGTGTCGGCGACGCCATCGGCATCCAGGATATCCGCTCCGGGCTCACTCCGGAGGAAAAAGTCGCCGCCATCCGGCAGCTTTCCCACGCGGGCCACCACGTCGCCATGGTCGGCGACGGGGTCAACGACGCGCCCTGCCTGGCCGCCGCCCATGTCTCCGTCGGCATGGGCGCCCGTGGTTCCGACGCGGCACTGGAGCAATGCGACATCGTTTTGATGAACGACCGTATCGAAGGTTTCCTGGAGGCGCTCCGCCTCGGAGTCCGGGCCCGCGCCGTCATCAAGCAAAACTTGGCAATCTCCCTCGGCACCATCCTCGTCATGGTGTGCGCTAGCATCGGACTGGGCATTCCGCTTTACCTCGGGGTCTTCGCCCACGAGGGCTCCACCGTGCTGGTTTGCCTCAACAGCCTGCGCCTGCTTTTCGGCGGCGACCGGAAACGCGGCTGAGCCGCCGCCGGATCCGGCCCCCGAAAAACGTTTAATAAACGACCTTGTTCAGCGGGTATTCCACAATGCCCTCGGCCTTGTGCGCCTTGAGCGTCGGAATAATTTCCCGCACCGACTTGTGGTCGATGATCGTCTCCACAGCAATCCAGTCGGGATTGGAGAGCGAGGAAATCGTCGGATTGCGCAGCGCGGGCAGCTCTTTCGAGACATTGTCTAGCTCGCCCTTGGGCAAATTAAACTTCAGGCCCACCAGCGTCGAGGCGTTGAGCGCAGCCTGCAACAGCATGGCAATGGCCTCAATCTTGGTACGTTTTTGCGGCGTTTCCCAAGCCTTTTTGTTGGCGATCAACTTGGTGTTGGTCGAAAGAATCGTGTCCACGATGCGCAGCTTGTTGGCGCGAATCGAACTGCCGGTCTCGGTCAAATCCACAATCGCATCCGCCAGATCCGGCACCTTTACCTCGGTTGCCCCCCAGGAAAATTCCACCTGCGCGGTCACACCGTGCTTTTCCAAAAACCGTCGAGTCGTCTCCACCAATTCAGTGGCAATACGCTTCCCCTGCAGATCCTTGACAGTTTTGACTCCCGAAGCCTCCGGCACACAGATAACCCAACGGCTCTGCACATTGGAAGCCCGGCTGTAAATAAGATCACACACCTCCACCACGTCGGCATTGTTTTCCACCACCCAGTCATAGCCGGTCAGTCCGCAGTCAAAAAACCCATGCTCCACATAGCGGGCAATTTCCTGCGCCCGGACAAACCGCCCGTCCAAAGCCGGGTCATCAAAGGTCGGCTTGTAAGAGCGCGAGCTCTTGGTCACCGGATAGCCGGCCTTGGCGAAAAGACCCAAGGTCGATTCTTCCAAGCTGCCCTTCGGCAGGCCAATCATCACATAGGGAGTCTGGTTACTCATGACGGCACGCCAAAGACCAAATCCCGCCCCCCGGTGCAAGTAAGAATCCCGGAAAAGGGATTGACTTCGAGCCAGGTTTCCCCGTCTTTCCCCCACAGACACCGCTTTACGCGAATCCTTTGAAAATACCCTCTCAAGCTCCCCATATGAAAAAAACGCTCACTGCTCTCGCGCTCGCCGCCCTTTTGACCGGCTGCGCTTCCGACAATGCCAGCGCGTCGCGTCGCGCCCGCGCAACCCAGCCCGGCAAACATGCGCCGACTGCACCCGCCACCTACCAGAAAGGGGCTTACAGCTGGGATGCCAATCCGGTGACTGCCAACGCGACCAAGTTTAGCGCGCCCGAAGACCCCTCTCTTGCCGTAATTTCGGCAATTCGCGGCGACAAGGGACTCCTCTCGCTGCTCCGCGCTGAAAAACCGGCTCCCGGTAGCCAGTTCGTCCTGCTCAAGGACGAAAAACCCTTGCTCATCACCATCGTCGAGGTCGATGGCGATGTCATCGTCGCCTCCATCCCCGCCAACCAGGCGGAAATTCCAACCCTCACCGTCGGCTCCGAGGTCCGCCTCACCGCAGTTCCCGCAAAACAGGAATAAGACAAGGAAGCATCTTTCCTCCCAAAAGCCGCAGTTTTCACTGCGGCTTTTCGTTTTTTCCATCCGCTTGACCTTCCCCGGCCCGAGTGCTACCCTTTTCCGCTTATTTATCTTTGCACATGGACAAATCGACCGAAACGACCAAGGCCAAAAAGCCTTTCTACAAAAAACCGCTGGGCTGCCTCCTAATCCTCGCCGTCGGCGCCATTCTGGCCCTAGTGCTCATTTGCTTCGCCATTATTTGGGCCATCCCCTCCGTTACCTCCAGCTTCATCAAGGGAAAAACTGGCGCGGATCTGTCTGTCGAAGAAAGCATTATCAGCCCATTTTCCGGCCGCTTTGACTGGCGCGGCGTCAAACTCACCAACCCCGAGCGCTTTCAGGAAAAAGCCTTCCTCGACTTCAACCAAATCACCGCCCAAGTCGATCTCAACAGCCTCTCGACCGACACCATCGTCATCCCCGAAGTCACTATCGACATCGAGCAGTTCGTCTTCGTCGGCAAAGGACGGTCCGCCATCAGCTACCGCAAAGACAACAACATCATCAGCTTCGTCGAAGGATTTTCCTCCGATAGTGGCGAGGGAGAAACCGATCAGCCCGAGGAGGAAACTCCCGCCGCCGACAAGGAGCCCGTCCATTTCCACATCAAAAAACTCACCCTCAAACTGAACACCCTCCGCGCCGTCATCAACGACGGCTCCGACAGCCCCGGCGAACTCATCCCCGCCACCGACAACGTGCTCAATCTGGAGTTCACCGACGTCACCGACGAAAACATCAGCAGCAAGGTCTTCAGCCAAGTCGATTCCATCCTCGGCACCAAGGGGCTCGGCATCGCCGTCTTCGCCACCGCCAACGTCCTCTTTAACGAGGGTGTTGCCGCGCTCGAAACCGTCGGCGAAGCCGCCGGCCAGGCAGTGGACAAGGCGGGGGAAGTGGTCAACAAAGCGGGCGATGCTGTCAAGGGTGCCGGTGCCGCCGCATCCGATGCCGTCAAGGGTGCCGCCGACGCCATCGGCGGTCTCTTCGGGGGCGACGGAAAAGCCGACGAAAAGAAATAACCTGTCTCCGTGTTTCAAAAACTCTTTAAACGAAAAATGAGCCATCCCGATTCCGAAAAAAATCCGGCCACCGAATCCGC
>CALNBE010000079.1 GCA_937874455.1 uncultured Opitutia bacterium
CTACTGGCTGCTCGCCGTTTTGTTCTTCGACGCGCTTCGCTTTGCCCACCGCCGCCGCCCGTTTTTCCCCGCCTGGGTCACGCAAAATTACCCGCGCGCCAAACGCCTCGCCCTCCTTTTCTCCATCCTCGTCGTCGCCTCCATTTTCCTCCGCGGCTACTGGAATTTCTCCCACCCGTCCGTCACCGACGTTACCGTCACCATTCCCAAAAACGCCGGGCCGCGCACGTCCCTCCGCGCCGCAGTCGCCGCCGACCTCCATCTCGGGCACCTCATCAACCGCGCCCGGCTCCGCCAGTATGTCAACCTGATCAACTCGCTCGAAGCCGACATCATCCTCCTGCCTGGCGACATCATCGACTTCGGCATTGCACCCCTGGTCGAGCAAAACATGGGAGAGGAACTCTCCCGCCTGCGCGCGCCACTCGGAGTCTTCGCCGTGCTCGGCAATCATGAGCGTTACGGCAACGCCACCGCCTGCGCCGAGTACCTCTCCCGCCACGGCATCCGCATTCTGCGCGACGAGGCCGCGCTCATCGACAACGCATTTTACCTCGTCGGCCGAGACGATATTGACCAACGCCGCACCGACCAGCACCGCGCCGCGCTCGCCGATTTGCTCCGCCCCCTCGACCACGCCAAACCCATCATCGTCCTCGACCACCAACCTCACCACCTCGACGAACCCGCCCGCGCCGGCGCCGACTTCCAACTCTCCGGCCACACCCACCGCGGCCAGGTCTGGCCTGTCACCTGGATCGTCGATGCCCTCTACCCCGTCTCCCACGGCCTCGGAAGAAAAGACGCCTTCCAAATCTACGTCACCTCTGGCCTCGGGCTCTGGGGCTTTCCAGCCCGCCTCGGCTCCGTCTCCGAAGTCGTCAATCTCACCCTGCAATTTTCCCCTCCGCCCCAAGAAACAGCCCCGTAAAAACTGTCGCCGGCAACTCTCCACGTGACCGGGATCTGCGCCCTTCAAAAAACTCCCCCGAATATCGGTGGAGTTTTTTCACCATCACACTTCCGCAGTCGGCGGTGGGGTGAGCAGCACTGGCGCTTTTAAACCGGGGAGATAATCAGAAAATTCCTCGCCCGATGCGGCGTTGCGCAGCACGCGCTGCACCATCCCCATCCGGGCGTCGAGGTTGTCCACCATCGACACGAACACCGCTTCCGGGGTCGCCGCCATCGCCGCCGCCCCCCATTCCAGTTCGCCTTGGTGGCTGAGAACGATGTGCTCCAGCCGCTCCAGCAGATCGGGGGAAAGTTTGTTGATCAAACCGTGCTTGCGGACCATCTGGTAGCCGAGCACCACGTGCCCCTGCAAAATGCCGCTCCGCGTCCGCTTCGTCACCAGTCCCTGCGTGTATTCGATGGTCTTGCCGGTGTCGTGCAGCAAAATTCCCGCCAGCGCCAGCGAGGGATCAATCTCGGGATAAACCGGCAGCAGCGCCCGCGCCGCCCGCGCCATATGCAGCGTGTGCTCCAGCAGGCCGTGGCGATAGGCGTGATGCATCGCCACCGCCGCCGAACTGGTGCGAAAAGTTTCCCCGATTTCCGCGAAAACCGACTCCACCACTCCGCGCAACCCGGCATGGGGAATCGCCGCGATCATGCTCTGCAATTCCTCCCACATCGCCGCCGCGTCCTCTGGAGCCGTTTCCACCAGATTGCCCAACACTTCGGACGGCAATTCCTCCGCGTTCACCTGTTCCACCGTGCCGATTCGCGGCGCAAAACGTCCCTGATAGGCATCGACGGTTGCCGCGACGCGGACAATCGCACCTTCGAAAATTTCCTCCGCCAGCACCGGAAACACCGCCGAGTCGGAGAAAACCGTGACGCCGCAACTGCCGGTTTTGTCGCCGAGCTCGATCATCAGAAACGGCGCTCCGTTGCGCGCGGTCTTGGTCACTTTTTTGCGCAAAACAAAAATACCTTCGAAGGGTTGGCCGGGCAAAAGCGCCTTGGCCGTTTGCAGGGAATGAAGTTCGGACATGGGAATAGCTGTGCTTGTTTTTCGGAAATTTTCAGGGGCAAAGGAAATTTCAACAGCGAAACGCGGCCACCTTTGCCGCCATCCGTTGCGGCACCCGCGCCACGATCAACACGCCATTTTCCTCCGCCTTCTCGCTCACCACCGCGCCCAGCGCGTGCAACTGGCCGAGCAAATCATAGCGATCGTGCGGGATCACCAGCCGGGTCACCTGGTCTTGCTCTGCGATGCGACGGTCGATTTCTCCAATCAATTCCGCCAGCCCCTCGCCGCTGTGCACGCTGATGACGTGACAGCCGGGATGCTGGACGCGCACGGTGAAACGCGTCACCGGATCGGCGCAGGCATCGGACTTGTTGAACACGGTCAGGCTGGGTTTTTCCGCCGCCCCAATTTCCTCCAACACCTCCTGCGTGGTGTGCCAGTGCGCCTCGTGCTCGGGCGAGGACAAATCGACCACCTGAATCAAAAAATCCACCTGCACCGCCTCTTCCAGCGTGGCCTTGAACGCCTCCACCAGCCGGTGCGGCAGGCGGCGGACGAAGCCCACGGTGTCGCTGAGCAGCAC
>CALNBE010000080.1 GCA_937874455.1 uncultured Opitutia bacterium
ATCCTCAACGGTCCCAACCTCGTCCGGCTCGGCAAGCGTGAACCCGAAATCTACGGCGCAGCAACTCTGGCCGACTTGGAAAAGGCCCTGGCCGTCACTGCGGCGCAACTCGGGGTCGCGGTCGAATTTTTTCAATCCAACCACGAGGGGGAATTGATCGACCAGATCGCCCGCTGGGCCGACGCGGGATTCGCCGGGCTGATTCTCAATCCGGGCGGGCTCACCCACACCAGCGTGGCCTTGCGCGACAGTGTGGCGGGATGCGAGATGCCGGTGATCGAGGTGCACATTTCCAACATCCACCGCCGCGAGCCCTTCCGGCACCACTCCTACATTTCGGGCGTAGCCCTAGCTGTTGTCGCCGGTCTCGGATTGGAAGGCTACCACGCGGCCTTGCGCCGTCTGGCCCAGTAGTCGCAAAGGAAAATTGCCTCCGCCGGAAAACCCCTCAGACCGTCTGCTCTTCGGCGATGGTGAAAATCGTCGCCCGCATCGGTGCCGCGCTGACCTTGCCCAATGCCTCGCCGAACGCCTGGAAATGCGGCGCGGCAAAATGAGCCTCGATCGCCGCCTGATCTTTCCATTGTTCCACGAACAGAAACTCGCCGGACTTTTCCGTGTCGGCCAGCAACTCATAGGAAAGGCAGCCGGCTTCCGCGCGCGTGGCAACAATCATCGTTTCCGCTGCGGAACGAAATTCCGCGACATTTCCCCTGCTCAACGCAACCCCGCTCTCGCCGCCGCAAGCCTGTTCTTGCCAAAACCGCGCCGCTGCGCACGGTGACGCACCATGTCCGAATCGCTTTCCCAGGAACAAAAAAACACCATCGCCCAATGGGTCGCCGACGGGGCCTCGATTGCCGATGTGCAAAAAAACATCCGCGACACATTCGGCCTGTCGATGACTTACATGGACGTGCGCTTTTTGGTCGATGACCTGAACCTGACTTTGCAGGACAAGGCGGAGCCGGTCGCGGAGGAAACCGCAGTCGAAACAGCGCCCGCCGAGGCCCCGTTCCAGGCGGAGGAAAATTCCTCCGCGCCCAGTCCGAACGAGGAAGCCGCTCCCCCGCCCGCCAGCGGCCAGGTCCGCGTTACCGTCGATCCGGTGCAGCGTCCGGGCGTCGCCTTGGGCGGCAGGGTCACTTTTTCCGACGGGCTGACCGGCCAGTGGCAGCTCGACTCCTACGGCCAGCTCGGTTTCGTGCCGCCGCACCAAGGCTACCAGCCGACGCCTGCCGACATCCAAGCCTTCCAGTCCGCGCTCCAGCAGGAAGTGGCCAAAATGGGCTACTGAGTCCGCAGAGGAAATTTTCCTCCGCCTCACTGCGCACTATTCACTGCGCAAATCGACCATTTGCTGCCCGCGCGCCTCGCCCCAGGTGGCCAGCACTTCGCAGAAACCCGCAGCCGGTTTTTTCTCCGCCACCCGCAGCACATCCGCCGCCGCATAGGCCCGGCGAATCTGCCGACGCGCACTGGCCAGCGCGTAACCGAGACGCACGTATTGATCACACAACCGGGAAGAGACACTGCCCGCCCCGCTGATCCCGGTCACCACAAATTCCAATCCGGACTTCAGGCGAGCCTCGTCCGCCACCCGCAAGTCGTAAACCGCATAGTGCAGGCCGTCCGGAACCGCATCGGCAATCCGGTCCAGCGCCACAGCCAGCGCCTCGGCCCGCAATTCCTGCCGGTCCACCATCTGCGCGCCGCAGCGATGCGTGCCGATCCGGGTCAACACCACC
>CALNBE010000081.1 GCA_937874455.1 uncultured Opitutia bacterium
TACGAGATTACGTACGGTGACTGGAGTTCAGACGTGTGCTCTTCCGATCTGGCGAAGTCGTTGTCGCCGGAGGCGCCACCGGAATTGATGAGACCTTGGCGGCCCATGTAGCAGTTGGCGATCTGGTAGCGGGTCAGGTCGATCAGGTTGTCGCTGGTCAGTTCGCTGTAAACGCGCTTGTCGATCTTGCCGTAGGAGGAATCACCCATTTGCAGGGCGAGGTAGCCGCCGTTGTTTTCGGGAAGCTTTTGTTTGATAATGTCGGCACCGACGGTGACACCCAAGTGGTTGGCTTGGCCGGTGAGGTCGGCGGAGACATGGTAGTCCTTGTCGCCCTTGACCTTGAACGCCGGGTTGCGCAGGTAGCACCAGAGGACGGTGGCCATGCCGTATTCGTGGGCTTCGGCGAAGGCCTTGGAGACTTCCTGGATCTGGCGGTTGGCTTCGGGGGAGCCGAAGTAGATGGTGGCGCCGACGGCGGCAGCACCCATTTCATAGGCCTGCTTGATGGTGCCGTACATGATTTCGTCGTGGACGTTCGGGTAGGTCAGGAGCTGGTTGTGGTTGATCTTGACCATGAACGGAATCTTGTGCGCGTACTTGCGGGCGACGCTGGCGAGGACGCCGAAGGTCGAGCAAACCGCGTTACAGCCGCCTTCGATGGCGAGCTTGACGATGTTTTCCGAGTCGAAGTAGAGCGGATTCTTGGCGAAGGAAGCACCGGCGGAGTGCTCGATGCCCTGGTCAACCGGGAGGATGGACATGTAGCCGGTGTTGGCGAGACGGCCCGTGCCGTAGAGACGCTGCAGGTTGGCGAGGACGCGCAGGTTGCGGTCCGAGTTGCCGAACGCGTGGTCAACCCAGTCTGGACGGGGCAGGTGCAGCAGATCCTTGGAGATAGTGGTGCACTTGTGGTTGAGCAGGCTTTCCGCCTCGTTGCCAAGCAGCTTGGTGATTTCGTTGATGTTGCTCATGGAGTTTGTTTGTAAAAAAGAGATTTTCTCTGATCGCCGCTAGTGCGGGCAAGGCAGGCGAGTAAAAAGGTCGTGGCTTGCAAATCAACACGAAAGGCCGCGATTTGGGAAATAATGCCGGGTGGCCAGTGCAATGATTAGCAGGGGAAATGTGTGCTAGAAGGAAATTTGTTGAAGCGGATTATTTTTCTCCGGACAGTTTTCCGCGAATTTGCCCGGCGATTCTTTCCGCCAGCTGGTCAAGGGACAGTGTCATAGTGTCGACGTAGGCAGGGTAGGAGGATTGCGACGGGGCGAGAATTATTTGTTCCTCGCCGGAAAGCAGCGGGGTCCCCGTGTCGGTGGTGGCGACGTTCCAGTAGGCGTGCAGGGAAAAATTGCCGGAGGCGGGGCCGTCGAACTGGAGGAGTTGGATGTTTATCTGCAGTGCGTCGTCGTAAATGTCGAGGGTTGGCGCGAGGGCGAGTTTCTCGGTGCCCAGCCGACCGGCGATCCGGGAGGCGAAAATACGGGTGGCGGCCTGGCCGAGCGGTTCGAGCCAGAGGTTGTTGTTGTCGATCAGAAGCCGGTTGTCGGCGCGGTGAACGATTTCGGAGCGGTCCAGATAGGCGGGGAGGCGGAGCCGGGGGACGCTGAGTGCGAGGTCGGGGAGTGGCGACGCAGGCGGGATGGGCGGGAGGACGTTCTCGCTGAGGTGGTAGTAGTGCGCGGTGTCGGGTTGCGGTTCGAGAATAGGTCCGCAGGAGGCGAGGAGGATTGCGGCGGGGAGCAGGGTGAAGAAGAGTGATTTTTTCATGGGAATGAGAGCTGGAGGTTACTCGGCGGGCTGGGCGGGTTTTTCGGACGGCAATGGGGGATTCTTGACTGGATGTGTTTTTTCTCCACTGGCTTTGCCGGCGAGGAGGGCGTTGGGATTACGTTCGAGGAAATTGGCGAAGTTGCGAATGGCGTTGGCGGCGTCGGCGATCTGCGCCAGAGTGTCGTCGAGTTGCAGGCGCAAGCCGGAACCCGGTTGGGTGGCGCGGCGGATGTTTTCGGCGGCGAGCTGGATGCGTTCCAGTGTTTCGCGGGTTTTTTGCGCGGTCTGGTTGATCTCGTCGGAAAGCGGATCGACCTGGGCAGCGAGTTTTTGGTTGAGGGACTGGAATTCCTGCAAGGCCGCGGAGAGATTGGCGGCGGCCTGTTTGATTTCCTCGCTATCCAGCAGGGTTTGGGCGGAGGTGGTGACGCCGGTGATGCCCT
>CALNBE010000082.1 GCA_937874455.1 uncultured Opitutia bacterium
GGCCTGCTGGGGCGGATGCGCGGGATTCTGCCCTGGCTGCTGGCGGTGAATCCTTTCGGCGGAAAGAATGCCGCGGCGGAAAACTTAAGGGCGATGCGGCAGGCCTTGCGGCATTTGCAGGCCGGCGGCTGTCTGGCGACTTTTCCCGCCGGAGAGGTTTCGAGCTTCCGCTGGTCGGGGCGGCGGGTGGTGGATTCCCGGTGGAGTTCGCACGTCGCCCGGCTGGCGCGCCAGACCGGGGCCACTGTGGTGCCGGTGTTTTTTCAAGGAAGCAACAGCTGGTTTTTCCAAGCGGCGGGGCTGGTGCATCCCCGGGCGCGCACGGCCTTGCTGATTCGGGAAATGAACCGGCAGCGCGGGCGGGTGCTGCGGGTGCGGATCGGCCAGCCGATCACTTGCGCCCGGATGGATGGATTTTCCACGGACGAGGCCTTGACGGAGTTTTTTCGTTTGAAGACTTACGCGTTGCGGGACGCTCAGGAATCCCTGCGGGCGCGGCGGTTTTTTTCGGGGCGGGAGAAACCATCTCGGGAAATGGCGGCGATTATCCCCGCGGTTTCGCCGGAGCGGATTCGGCAGGAAATGGCGGCGTTGCCCGCGGAGGCAAAGCTGGCGGAGGGAAACGGTCTGGCGGTTTATCATTTTCACGGCGAGACGCTGCCGCACACGCTGCGCGAGGTGGGGCGTTTGCGCGAGGTGAGCTTTCGCGCGGTGGGCGAGGGGAGCGGCAAGGACTGCGACTTGGACGGGTTTGACCGGCACTACGAGCACCTGGTGCTTTATGATGAAAAGGCGGCGGTGGTGGTCGGCGCCTACCGGCTGGGGCTGACGGATGTGCTGCTGGAGCAATTCGGCAAGCACGGGCTGTACACCTCGACCCTGTTTCGTTTTCGCGCCGCGTTTTTTGAAAAACTTGATCCGGCCATTGAGTTGGGCCGCTCCTTTGTCCGCCCGGAATACCAGCGCAAACCGGCCTGCGTGCCTTTGCTCTGGCGCGGGATCACTGCGTTTGTGGCGCGGCATCCCCGCTACACCAACCTGTTTGGGCCGGTGAGTGTGAACCCGCAGTACCATGCGTTTTCGCGGCGGCTGATTGAGGAATTTCTCCGCAGGAAAGCCATCGCCGCGGATTTGGCTCCGTTGGTGCGGGCGAAAAATCCCCCGCGCCGGATCAATCTCGACGGCGCGGATCTGGCCACGTTGCTGGAGGCGAATTTCGACGCGGATGATTTGTCGGTCATGGTCTCCGGTTTGGAGGAGGATGGGAAACCGGTGCCGGTTTTGCTAAAACATTACCTGCGGCTGAACGGACAGATGATCGCCTTCAACGTCGATCCCGATTTCGGCGAATGCCTGGACGGACTGGTGCTGGTCGATTTGCTGAAGGTGGAGCCGAAACTGCTCCGGGCGCACATGGGTGCCGGGGCGGCGGAGGAATTTCTGCGCTTTCATGAAAAATTCCCCGCAGAAAAAAGCGGCGGCTTGCTGCCCGGCTGGACCGGCGCGTGACGGGGGTGGGCGGAGGAAATTGGCTGGCCAGCCAGTTTTGGTTGTTTTGAACAGGGCGCATGGACAAAGCAGCGCAAGCGCAACTGCACGCCGGGATCCAAGTGGTGGTGGACGCTCCGATTCTGGGGGCGGGCGGACGGCTCTTGCACCCGCGTGGGGCGGTGGGGGTGATCACCCGCACCCCAGCGGGCGCGGAGGAATTTTTCACGGTACGCTTTCCTGATGGGTTTGAGAGCCGGTTTGCCGCGGATCAGCTGGAGGTGTTGAAAGCGTTCAAAGAGCGGCTGGGCGGGGCGAGGGGCGAGGAAAATTTTTCCTTGGAGCCGCACGTCATTTACCGCTGCGTGACCGGATCGCGGGCCTACGGACTCGACACTGCGGCGTCGGACACGGATGTGCGCGGCGTCTATCTGGCTCCGGCGGAGATGCACTGGTCGCTGCACGGCGCGCCGGAACAGTTTGAGGACAACGCGGCGCAAACTTGTTATTGGGAACTGCAGAAGTTTGTGGTGATGGCGCTCAAGGCGAATCCGAATGTTCTTGAATGCCTCTATTCGCCGCTGGTGGAAAAGTGTGCGCCGGTGGCGGAGGAAATGTTGGCGCTGCGGGAGAAATTTCTTTCACAAATGATTTTTCAAACCTTCAACGGCTACGCGCTGAGCCAGTTTAAAAAGCTCGAACAGGATCGGCGGAACCAAGGCGGCATGCGCTGGAAGCATGCGATGCATTTGCTCCGCCTGCTGCTCACCGGCGCGGCGACGCTGCGCGAAGGCCGGGTGCCGGTGCGGGTGGAGGAGACGGCATTGCGGGAGCGATTGCTGGCGGTGAAGCACGGCGAAATTTGCTGGGAGGAAGTGGACGCGTGGCGGAGGAAATTGCACGAGGAGTTCGAGGCGGCGTTGGCGGAAACCGCGCTGCCGGAGCGCCCGGATTACGCCACGGTCAACCAGTTTCTGGTCGCCGCCCGACGGCGTCAGGCCAGTTTGCTGTCATGAATCAGGATCCCCGTCTCCAACGCATTGTCGCCGCCCAACCGTATCCGCTGCTGTTTGCCACCATCAGCGGCGCGCACCTCTACGGATTTCCCTCGCCGGATTCGGACTTTGATTTGCGGGGCGCGCATGTGCTGCCGCTGGAGAAGGTGCTCGGTTTGAGTGCCGCGGAGGAAACGGTGGAGGATTCGCGCATTATCGAAGGGCTGGAAATGGATATTGTGAGCCATGATGTGCGGAAGTTTTTCGCGCTGCTGCTCAAGAAAAACGGCTACGTGCTGGAGCAGCTTTACTCGCCGCTCATCGTCCGGACGACTCCCGCGCACGAGGCGTTGAAGCGAGTCGCTGCCGGATGCATCACGCGGCATCATTCGCATCACTATTTTGGTTTCGCGGAGAGTCAGTGGAAACTTTTCCTCAAGGAAAATCCGCGCCGGGTGAAGCCGCTTTTGTATGTTTACCGGGTGCTGCTCACGGGGATTTTTCTGATGCGGAGCGGGCGAGTTGAGGCGGATTTGCGTGTGCTCAACGCCGAGTTTCGGCTGCCGTTTTTGGACGAGCTGATTGCGCGCAAACAGGAAGCGGAGCAAATCCCGCTGCCTGATGCGGATCTGGATTTTCACGAAAAGGAATATTTCCGACTGCGCACGGTTTTACAGGAAGCGCACGATGCCACCGCGCTGCGGGAAGCGGGATTTGCTCC
>CALNBE010000083.1 GCA_937874455.1 uncultured Opitutia bacterium
GGGCTGAACCCCCAAACCTGCGCCAACCCCTCCCTCATCATCATCGCCGACAACATCAAGCTGTATCCTCCGGAATACTACCAGACGGGCATCAAGCTGATCACCGTCGCCACACGCCGCATGAGCCACACCGCGCTGCCGCCGATGATCAAGTCACTCAACTACCTCAACAACATTCTCGCCAAGATCGAGGCACTCCAGCACGGCTTCCACGAATGCCTCCTGCTCAACGAACAGGGCTACGTGGCCGAATGTTCCGGCGACAATCTCTTCATCATCCACAAGGGGCGCATCCTCACCCCCGGCTCCTACGCCGGTGCCCTCATCGGCATCACCCGCCAGGCGGTCATCGAGGTCGCGGAGGAACTGAACCTCCCGCTGGTCGAAACCAACCTCACCCGCTACGATGTTTACAACGCCGACGAAGCCTTCCTCACCGGCAGCGCGGCAGAGGTTGTCCCCGTGGTCGAGCTTGACGCCCGCGCCATCGGCACCGGCAAACCGGGCCCGATCACCGCGAAAATCCTCGAAGTTTTCCGCAAAAAAGTCACCCAGGACGGCACCCGCATCTCGTAAGCCGCGGCGCGATTTCCTCCGCCCTTCCCGGCGCAGCCTCCTTTGCGAGACTGCGCCTTTTTCTTTCCCCGAATTTCCTTCGCCCCGGTCCGCATTTTGTATTCGTTCGCCCCGGCAAAATCCTTTTCCTCCGCCTCCATGTCTCTGCCCAACTGGAAACGCGTCCTCGACTTCAACGACATCATTTACGAAAAGGCCGACGGCATCGCCAAGGTCTCCATCAACCGCCCCCACAAACGCAATGCCTTCACGCCCGACACGGTTGACGAGCTGATCGAGGCCTTCCGCGACGCCTGGGCCGACACCTCCGTCGGCGTCGTTTTGCTCACCGGTGCCAATCCGCAAACCGACGGCAAATTTGCCTTTTGCTCCGGCGGCGACCAAAGCATCCGCGGCGACAAAAAAGGCGGTTACGTCGGCCGCGACGGCGTCCCGCGCCTCAACGTCCTCGAACTCCAGCGCATCATCCGCACCATGCCCAAGGTCGTGATCGCCCTCGTCGCCGGCTACGCCATCGGCGGCGGCCACGTCCTCCACGTCGTTTGCGACCTCACCATTGCCGCCGACAACGCCGTCTTCGGCCAGACCGGCCCCAAGGTCGGCAGCTTCGACGGAGGCTTCGGCTCCAGCTATCTCGCCCGGCTGGTCGGCCAGAAAAAAGCCCGCGAAATCTGGTATCTCTGCCGCCAATACAACGCCCAACAGGCGCTCGACATGGGACTGGTCAACACCGTCGTTCCCTATGAACAACTCGAGTCCGAGGGCGTCCAGTGGGCAAAGGAAATTCTTGAAAAAAGCCCGCTCTCCATCCGCTGCCTCAAGTCCGCCTTCAACGCCGAGATCGACGGCCAGGCCGGCCTCCAGGAACTCGCGGGCAACGCCACCCTGCTCTACTATCTCACCGAGGAGGGCAACGAGGGGAAAAACGCCTACGTCGAAAAACGCCAACCCGCCTTCGCCAAATATCCCTGGCTGCCCTGAAAATCGCTGTCATTGACAGCATTTCCTCCGCGGCTCATCCTTCCTCGACATGTCCGGCATTGACGAACTCATCAGCACTGTTGCCCGTTTGCGCGCCCCCGATGGCTGCCCTTGGGATCAGGAGCAAACCCACCAGTCCATCTGCGACTGCCTGATCGAGGAGGTCGCGGAACTGCTCGAAACCATCGACCAAAACGACATGCCGCACATGCGCGAAGAACTGGGCGACCTGCTCTTCCACGTCGTGATGCACGCCCAGATGGCCGCCGAGGCGGGCCATTTCAACTTCGACGATGTCGCCCGCGAGGTGAACGAGAAAATGGTGCGCCGCCACCCCCACGTTTTCGGCGAGGTGAAAATCAACGACACCGCCGGCGTCCTCAAACAGTGGGACGAGATCAAGGCCCACGAAAAGAAAAACGGCCCGGTCTCCACCAGCCCGCTCAAGCCGCTCCCGCCGTCCCTTTCCGCCCTCCTCCAAGCCCGCGAAACTTACAAGGCGATTCAAAAGAAAAACCTGCCCACTGGAGACACGCTCGACCGCGTCGCCGTCAGCCGCTTCGCGGAAAATCTCTCGGAGGAAAAAGCCGGGGCCGAACT
>CALNBE010000084.1 GCA_937874455.1 uncultured Opitutia bacterium
GTGTGGTGGGATCGAGTGTGGCGAATAGCTTGTCTTCGGCGTAAACCGAGGCGCCGGTCAGCTTGTTGAGCAGCGAGGATTTTCCGGCGTTGGTGTAGCCGACAATCGCCGCGGTCGGCAAAGGAATCCGATGCCGTTGCTTGCGCTGGGTGGCGCGATGGCGGATCACCTCGTCCAGCTCACGCCGCACCTTGGCGATGCGTTCGCGGATCAGTCGCTGGTCCATTTCAATCTGCTTTTCCCCCGCGTCGCGCTGCAAAGCGCCGCCGCCACGCTGCCGGTCCAAGTGCGACCAAAGGCGTTTTAACCGGGGCAACTGGTGCTGCAAGCGCGCCAGTTGCACTTGCAAAACCGCCTCCTTGGTCGAGGCCCGCGAAGCGAAAATGTCGAGGATCACCTCCTGCCGGTCGATCACCCGCAACTGGCTGTCCTTTTCCCAATTCCTTTGCTGCGCGGAGGAAAGTTCGTCGTCGAAAATCACCAGATTGCATTGCGCTGCTTTGGCTGCGGCGGTGATTTCCTCCATTTTCCCCGAGCCAACCAAGTAGCGCGGCTGCTCCTCCCGCAAGCGCACCAGCAGCGATCCACCGATGGGGATTTCCAGATTGCCGACGAGTTCGTGCAGTTCCTCCAGCAGGGCGACCGCCTCTTCCTCCGATTGCTCGGGACGGCGCAAGCCCACCAGAAATGCCGTGGGAGGCGCGGGATTTTGATCAATGGGATCCATTCAGTATGCTGGCCATGCTAGGGAGAAATCCGTTTTGGCAAAGCGTTCTTTTCCTCCGCGGAAAAACTCACCGATATGGCGTTAGTTTCTCCGCCAGTTCGCTCCGGGTGAAACGAACAATCCGGTTGTGCGGGAGTGCGGCGACAAAATGCCGACCATAGGGTTTGTTCGACAGCCGGGAGTCGAGAATCACCAGCCGCCCGCGGTCGTCCATCTTGCGGATCAACCGCCCCACGCCCTGCCGGAACTGGATCAGCGCGTCCGGCAAACTCATCTCCGCAAAGGGATTTTTCCCCCGCGCAGTCAACCACTCCGCCCGCGCCTCCACCACCGGGGTCGAGGGATTGCTGAACGGCAGCCGCACCATCACCACCTGCGAAAGCGCCGGGCCGGGCACATCCACGCCGGTCCAAAAGCTGTCGGTGCCGACCAGCACCGCGTTCCCCGCCGCCGCGAAGCGCTGCACCAACTCGCTCCGGCTGACCCGTCCAAGTTGCGCCAGCACCTTCCGTCCCGGCAGCGCGTGCTCCAGATGTTCGGCGATTTTCTTCACGTCGCCATGGCTCGTGCAAAGCACCAGCGTGCCACCCGCGACAACTTTCACGCAATGCGCCACCACCCCGGCCAGCCAGTCCGTGTCGCGCGCGCCCTGCTGCCGCTGGTCGGGCATCGGGGCGTCCTTGGCGGCGAAAATTTCCATATTGCGCCGGTAATCAAACGGCGAGTTTTCGATCAGCGTATCCATTTCCTCCGCGCCGACCTGTTTTTGAAAACGGTCCATGTCCACGCCGTTTGACAGCGTGGCGCTGGTCATCACCACCCCCGTGCCGCGCTCGAAAATCCGTTCGCGGAGCAAACCCGACACGTCGAGCGGCGCGCTGTTGAGCGACACGTTTTGCCCGCGCACGCCGGATTTCTCCACCCAGTAAACCGAGTCCGGCACATCGGCCAGCGCGATGGCGTCGCTAATCGCGCCATGGATCGCGCCGAGGCGGCGGCGAAAATCGTCCAGTTCGCTCTGCCGATTGCGATCCGACTCCAAGTCGCTCAACCGCGCCAGCCGGGCGATCAATTGCTGGAGGGGCAGATGCAACCGCGGCTCGATCCAGTTTGGATCCCGCAGGCGCAAAATGGTTTTTTTCTCCAAAAACCGCTGGCGAATTTCGTTAAAGAAAAATTCCGCCTCGTCGAGAATCGTCACCACCAGCCGCGCATCTTCGCCTTTGCCGTAGGTGCTGAGCAGCCCGCGGCCGCGCTGCGGATGCCAGAGCATTTTCAACTGCTTCTCCAGCGCGTAGGCAGTCACTTTCATCCCGAAGTGATCCGTCGCCACGTCGGGAATGCAGTGCGTCTCGTCGAGTACCACGAAGTCCGAGGGGAAAAGCACCCCGCGCACATTCGGTCCCGGCGCCGCTCCGGCGGCGATCAGCGAGAGCAAAAGGGCGTGGTTGACAATGATGCAGTGGGCGCCGCTGATCCGGGCGCGGGCCCGCTGGTAGGGGCAGGTTTCCGGATCGCAATTTCGAGAATTGCACACGCCGGAGTCGGCGTTCACCCAGTCCCAAACCTCGGAGGAAATTTCCCCCGCCAGCTCCTCGCGCAAGCCGGTCTGCGTGACGGCCGCCCATTCCTGAATGCGCCGCAACTCTGTTTGCTGCGGGGTTTCCAGCAACTCTGCCCGATCCCGCACCGCCCGGGCCAGGCGGGTGGCGCAAAGGTAATTTGCCTTGCCGACCAGCAGCGCTGTTTTGAAACCGGCGTAGCGGCGCAATTCCGGCGTCTGTTCGAACAGGGTCCGGCATTTTGCCAGATCGCTGTTTTGGATTTGTTCCTGCAAGGGAATGGTGTGCGTCGCCACCACCAGTTGCCGCGCCGTGTCCACCGCGCGGATCAGGCCGGGAATCAGGTAGGCCAGACTTTTTCCCACACCTGTTCCCGCTTCGCAAAGCAAGGCGCTGTCGGAGGAAAATGCCCGGGCCGCCGCCGCCGCCATCGAAGCCTGTTGCGGACGGTGCTGCAGTCCGAGGTTGGCGTGCAACCAGCCGTCCGGCGCAAAGCAATCCCGCGTCAAATGCCAGACCGGATCCGGCGCCGCCGTTGACTCGATCAAACCGATCATCTTCTAGTGCCGTTTGCGGAGGTAGGCGGGCGGAATGTTCAGCGCATCGCGGTATTTGGCGACCGTGCGGCGGGCGATGCGGATGCCTTTTTCGCCGAGCGCCTCCACCAGAGATTCGTCGCTTAGCGGTGCGCTGGGATCCTCCGCGGCCACAATGTCCGCCAGCAGTTCCTTGACGCTGGTGTTGGCCATTGCCTCGCCGGAATCGGTGGTCACGCCGGAAGTGAAAAAGAAGCGCAGCTCGAAAAGGCCGTGCGGGGTCTGGACAAATTTGTTGGCGATGGCCCGGCTCACCGTCGTCTCGTGCACGCCGAGATCGCCCGCCAGTTGGGCCATGGTAAGCGGACGCAGCTTTGCGATGCCGCCGTCAAAGAAATCCGCCTGATACTGGAGCAGGAGCCGGGCAATGCGCTCCAAGGTTTGCTGGCGTTGCTCAATAGCCCCGATGAGGAAACGGCCCGCCCGCATTTTCTCCGTGATGTAGGAGCGGTCCTTGTCGCTCAGGGTTTTCCCCGCCAGCAGGTTTTTGTAGGCGTGGTTCAGACGCAGCCGGGGAATATTTTCATTGTTGAGCAGCACGTCCCAGCCGTCGTCGTCCGCGTTGCGGCGAATGATGACATCCGGCGTCACCACTCGGTTGTCGTCTTGGGCAAACTTGCGCGCGGGTGAGGTTTCCAACTGGGCGATCATCCCGATGGCCTCGCGCACTTCCTCCACCGAACTGTCGAGTTTGCGGGCGATTTCTGGAATTTTCCGTTTAAGGAGCAAAGGAAAACACTCGTCCACGATCAATGCCGCCAGCGTGTGCCGCCGCCCGCTTTGCATGAGCTGGAGGAGCAGGCATTCGCGCAAGTCCGCCGCGCCGATGCCGGCCGGCTCAAAGGTTTTCAGCAGTTCCCACCCGGCATCCATGTCGGCGCGCGCAAGTCCGCTTTCCAGCGCCAGCATCGCCGGATCGGCGGTCATGAAGCCGCGCTCGTCCAGGTTACCCACCAGCACTTGTATCGCCTCCAGCACGCCGGGAGTGGGCGCGGAGAGCCGGGCCTGCGAAATCAGTTTTTCCTGGAGGGATTCCTCGCCCACCACTGATTCAAAAAAATGCTCCCGCCGCTCCTCGTCCTCGGGGGAATAATTTTGCGAACGCTGCTCGTCGTAAAAACTGTCCTGCCAGTCCGACTCCATTTTGCGCAGCGAGCCAAAGTCGTTCTCGCTAATTCGCAGCTCATCACCGCGGCGGAACAAACTCTCGCTTTCCTCGCCATTCTCAAAATCTGGCTCGCTTTCTGCTACCACTGAGGGAGCGGTTTCCTCCGGGGGCACCTCCTCCAACAGCGGGTTCGCCGCCAGCTCTGCGGCGATTTCCTGATGCAGCTCCGTCGCCGGAACCTGCAGAATACGCAGGGATTGACGCAGTTGCGGGGTGAGCACAAGCCCTTGCGTCTGTCGTTGCGATTGTTGCAGGCCGGGGGAATTCATCGGTTGCATAAGAGCTATCCGCCGCAAAGGACCTGGCGCAAGCCAAAGCGTATTTTTTGGCAAAAACCCACATCCATCCGACACCTCGCTTTTGCGACTCCACTCTTGCCAAAACAGTTAAGCTCCACGAAGCTGACCACTCGTTTTGCTTATGGATCCCCAACACTACGCATTATTCATTGATAACCAGGTCCAAGGGCCCTTTTCCCGTGCGCAAGTTGAAGAGATGATAACCCAAGGGCAGGTGCAGGCCGACACGCCCTGCGCGCCAGGCGGTTCCAGCGAATGGATGCCGACCTCCACCCTTTTCACCTTTGGCGTCAAAAAGCCCACCACGCTCCGCGACGCGCTTCTCCAGGAAAAAGAAAAGGGAAAAGACGCCGCCCGCCTCGATCCGGTGGTCCGCTCCCGCGTGCTTCAGCTCGGTTTTGCCGACGCCGCCACGGTCGACACGCTCACCCCTGCCCAAGCTCTGGCGGCGCTGGCCGCGCACGACAAAAAGGTGCAGCGAGAGAAAAAAAACAAGCAACTCGCCATTTTCGCCGGGCTACCCGCCTCGCTTCTTGTCGGCTTTGTCTTCATCTTTACTCCGCCAGGCCGGGCCACCACCGATTGGATCGCCAAACGCTTCGTCAAACCCAATCCCAATTTCCTCAACAATCAAACCTCCCTGCACCGGGAGCTGGCCGCCATTACCGCCGCCCGTGAGGAACTGGCCAACACCGATATCCCGCCACCGCCCGGTAACGAGGGGAAAAAATTCTTCTCCGAACGAGTGACCATCCCCAGCAGCTTGGGTCGCGAATACCTGTTTTCCTTTGAAATCGGTTCCGAGTTTTCCTCGCATTTCAACGGCGAACCACGTTTCGCCTATCTGCGCAGCATCCCCAACCGTATCCGGGAGGACATGGTCAAACAGGAAAACGTAGTCCTGAAATACCTCAACCCCGAGCAGCTCACCGACAAGCTGGATCCGCAGGAACTGAGCGCCTCTTGGGAACTCTTCAAACAACAGGAGGCCAACCAAAAACTGGCCGAGTTTGTGGAGAAAAACACCGCCGCCAGCGCAAAAAAAACCGAGGACGGGCAGTGGTATATCGAAGGCAACCGGCCGGGCAATCTGGTCGCAATTCTTGAGATTAACGGCTGCCCGGTCTACTTCCCCGGCGGAGACGAACAAAAGCATGTCACCTTCGGCAAAATGGAACGCCGGACACTTTCCCCAGAGCAAATCCTTGCCCAGGAAAAATATGTGGTGACCGACAAGCAAACCGCCGGCAACACCCCCTGCGGCATCCGGGTGCGCTTTCAGGAAAAAAATTACTTCATCAAAAAACAATCCCCGCTCTGGCACTATCTGGCCGTGCTCCGGCCCGACATGGAGACTTCTCCTGTCTGGATCCGTGTCAGCGAGGAAGAATACCACAAAGCCAAGATCGATGATGTTTACCCGACCACCAAGCTCTTCGACTACACCTCCTATCCGCGGCCAACGCCCTCCCGCATCTCGGGCAATATCGAGCCGATGGATTGATTAGCGCCGCCCCCCCCGCTCTTGTTGGCCTTCACCCAAAACCGTCCGGCACGCCGGGCGGTTTTTTTCATGACAGAGCAAGGGAAATGCTCACGCCTGATTCAGCACATCCGTCACCCGGTAACGGTTCAAATTCCTCCGCACCCAATCCAGCGCGGTGTTCACCGCCCGGGCCCGCACCGCCGCCCGGTCGCCGCGCAACACATGACGCTGCGCCCAGGCCCCCTGCGGCGAGGAATAACCCAGATAAACCGTGCCCACTGGATCCGTCTCGGTGCCACCGGTCGGCCCGGCGAAACCGGTCACACTCAGCCCATAATCCGTCCCGAACCGCTCCGCGACCGCCGTGGCCAGTGTCATCGCCACCTCGGCGCTCACCGCGCCGTGCTGCTGCAAAATTTCCTCTGGCACGCCCAACAACCGTTTGACCTCGTCGGAGTAAACCACCGCACCGCCCTTGAACACCCGGGACGCGCCAGGCACCTTGGTCAACGCGCCGCTCAGCAAGCCGCCGGTGCACGATTCCGCCACACTGAGGGAAAAATTCAGGGCTGTCAGCTGCTCCAGCACGATTTCCGCCAGCGTTCCCGTCCCGGTGCAGACAAAATCCTCGCCCAGCGCCTCGCGAATTTCCTTTGCCACCCCCAGCAGGCCGTTGCAGCACAGGCCGCTTTTTCCCGGCAGCAGCCGGATGTCGATCATGCCGTTGCTTTCCCCCGTCACAAATTTCACCCGCTTATGGTCCAGCAGGGGCCGGATGCGATCTTCCACCACAGAGATCGTCGGCCCGAAGGCCCGCACCTGCACAAAATGCTCCTGCCCGGACGGACAATGGGAAAACTCCCGCAAACGGGGCAACGCAAAGCGCGCAAACACATCGTGCAACGCAATGCCATCCCCCGGCAGCATCACCAGCGCCTTGTCATTTTCCCGGAAGAAAATCCCCGGGGCCGTCCCCTTGACGTTCGGCAGCAGTTCGCCGCCCTCCAAAATCCAGCACTGCGTCAAATCCGCGCTCCGCACCTGCGGCCGGCCCGCCGCACCCAGCTCGGCGATCAACACCGCCTCCGCCGCCTTGTCGTAAGCCAGTTTCCTTTGCAGCGCCCTTGCCACCGCCTCCCGCGTGCAATCATTGTAGCGCGGCCCAATGCCGCCGGTGGTGATCACGATGTCCGCCTCCGCCCAGCTTCGCTTGAACTCCTGCTCCAGCCCTCCGTCGTCATCGCGCACCGCCACACTGCGTCGCAGCACCAGCCCGGCCCGCGCCAGTTGCTCCGCCAACCAAGGCAGATGCCCCCGGTCGCACAAGCCGTCCAGCGAGTTGCGCTTGCCGGGGTAGACCTGCTTGGCC
>CALNBE010000085.1 GCA_937874455.1 uncultured Opitutia bacterium
TTCATCTTGTGCGGCATGGCGGAGGAACCGACTTGGCCGGGGAGGAAACCCTCGCTGGCCAGCTCGTGTCCGGCCATCAGGCGGAGGGTTTTGGCAAAGGAAGACGGCCCGGAGGCAAGGGAAACCAGCGCGGCGACGGTGTCGAAGTCGAGCGAGCGCGGGTAAACCTGGCCCACGGCGTTGAAGCCTTGGGGAATGCCGAGGTGCTGCTGGATGCGCTGGTCGAGCGCGGCCACCTTGGCGGCATCCTGTTCAAAGAGCGTCATCTGGTCGAGCTGGGTGCCGACCGCGCCCTTGAGTCCGCGGGCGGCGTAGTGGCCAAGAATTTCGTCGAGGCGGGTCAGGCCGAGGAGGAATTCCTCGCCGAACATCGCCCAACGCTTGCCGGCGGTGGTCGGCTGGGCGGCGACATTGTGGGTGCGGGCGGCCAGCACCACGTCGCGGGCCTCGGCAGCGCGGGCGGAGAGTTTTTCGAGGCAGGCGACCGCCTTGAGGCGGACCAGTTCGAGGGCGCGGTAAACTTGGAGTTGCTCGACGCTCTCGGTGAGGTCGCGGCTGGTCATGCCCTTGTGGATGTGCTCATGCCCGGCCAGATCGCAGAATTCCTCAATGCGGGCCTTTACATCGTGGCGGGTGATCTCCTCGCGCTGGCTGATGGAGGCGAGATCGACCTTTTCCTTCACGCGCTCGTAGGCCGCGATGGCCTCGGAGGGAATCGGGATGCCCAGATCTTTTTGGGCCTTCATGACCGCGATCCAGAATTCGCGCTCCAGCACCACGCGCCCGGCGGGCGACCACAGCACCTGCATGGCCGGCGAGGCGTAGCGTTCGGCAAGGACATTGACAATGGCTTGACTCATAAAAAAAGCACTGCCCGCCAACGCCCCGCTGGCGAGCCGAAAAGTGGGCGAGGGGTTATTTCCGAAAGATGTTGCGACGGTGGTGCGCCAAGTAGGTCTCGTTGGGGGTTGTCGCTTCCGCTGGAAGGCAGAGCTTCTGTCCCTCGTAGGCGGAGAAATTCTGTTCAATCGCTGCTTGTGGGAGAAATTTTTTCAAATGAGAGGAGACCTGTAAGCAGAGGGATTTATCAAAGGAAATGAGGCCTTGATCGAAGGCGGCGTCATGCAAGCGGGAAAGGCAGAGCCCATTGTCAACGGAGAGCCGCTCTTGAGGATGTGTAGCCCAAGGGAGAATGTGAGAAGCGACTAAGAGTTCGCGAACGGGTAGCCCGGAGATGCCACATTTCCCATCAAAATTGTTGAGGACGATTTCGCGAAAGTAGTTTTGCCTGAGTCGCCGCTTTTGAACTGCCTGGCTTTCTGTCGGCAGGTTGGGCGAGGCTTTTATCGGGGAAATGCCCTTTGTCGGAATGATCTCAATCGCGGAGGCATGATCGGAGGCAAATAATGTGTGGAGCAACGCTTCGCCTTTTTCAGCCATCTCCGGAATGTTCGCATGGTATTCCTCCCATACTTCACGGTCACGATTGCTTGCGCCTTGTAGCCCCTTAATTTCTCGCATTTTTAATGCGGGATCGAGTGAGGCAAAATTGCAAAGCTTCATCGAGACACTCGATGGCGTCCGGGTAAGTTTTTTGGCGAGATCGATGATGACAGGGTTGTTCCGGTGGAACTGTCCAAAGCGCAGCTTGTGGTAAATATTGAGCGCGACAAGCAGCTCAGCGCGGGACCAAGCTTTACGCGTACTCATCGGAACAATGCACAGAAAGTCCTTACTCCACGATTCGCACGGCGCCGAGGTCGGCGGAGGAGACCATGCTGGCGTAGGCGCGGAGGGCTTTGGAGA
>CALNBE010000086.1 GCA_937874455.1 uncultured Opitutia bacterium
AATCGCGGCCGCCACAGCACCCGCCGTACCCCCAGCGACAAGCCCAAGACGCCCCGCAAAGGCGGCTACTACGTCCGCCGCCCGACGCGAGTGAACAACAACCCGAACTAAGATGAGCCGCACACACATTTATTTTTTCAAACCGAAATTCGTCACGCTTATCACCACCGGACAAAAAAATCAGACGATCCGCCCGTATCGAAAAATCATGCCGAAGGCTGGTGATTTAGCTGATCTGCGAGAATGGGAGGGGAGACCTTATCACTCTGCCCAACGAAAGATTTTACAGGCACCGATCAAACTCATCCAAGACATAGAAATCGACCCACTGGCACACACCATCAAGTTGAACGGGGAAACCTTGCTTGATGGGGCCGTAGATTATTTGGCGCGAAATGACGGCTTTTTTCCAGTGGCGAGTTTCTTCGATTTCTTCCGCCAGCAATATGGCCCCAAGCTATTTCAGGGCTTCATCACCTATTGGTAGCGAAAAAATTTCCTCAACCCACCAACCAAAATGAAATCCGTAATCGTCGAGCTCCAAGTCGCCCTGGACACACTGACCCACAACGCCCCGATCCACCGGGCGGAAGGGCACCATGCACAGGCCGATCTGGACGAGCACCGCGCCGGAGAAATCCGCCGTGCCATCGCATACCTGCAGGCCGCCTGATCCTCGGCCACCTGCACCCGCCGGGCACCTCACCGTGCCCGGCTTTTTTGCGCCCGCTTAACCCGGACTTAAAACCGAATTAAGGACTTTTTAAGTCCACCTTCACCGCCAGCGGCGGCTGAATCTCCAAAGGTCTCCGCAGAACCAGCCTGGCGAATCTGCGGTTATTTATTCCCAAACCAATTAGAATTCGCCCTGCGGCTCGCCGATCGATCCCAAACCGGCGCGTCGCTGCAAAATCCCCCAGCTAACCCGCCGCCCCGCTGTTTGTAAGGGTTTGTAAGCCCCCGTCCGGTTTTGTCAATACTCCCAAGCCTTCCTCAGAGGATCAGTTAAAAATTTTGTCCGCCGCGCTCCGATCACTGCCCTCGGAGTTTTCCTCTGCGTCTCCGCGTCTATGGGGGAGTTTTTTTGAGCCGCGGATGGCATGGGTGGACAAAATAATTCGCGGTGTTCTCCAAGGTGCTTTCGTGTGGTGGATTTGCTTGGGATTCTCGCGCTGGTAGGCGGGGTGGGGGCGCGCTGGCAGGCGGGAGGATACGTTGAATGTGACCCGGCAGAAATGTCTGTGCACGCGACGGAGACGGGAGCCCCGGCGCAGGGGTTTATGCGACCGAGCATCTCTTGATTGAACCCTTGCGTGGGGAATATTTGCCCTCGCTGAGTGGCGGCAGGCAAAGGAAACCGCTGTGTTCGAAGTGATCAGCGCGGGTCGGGAATAATGTCGGGCTGGCGACGGCGAGTCTGTTCCGTTCGCGAATTTTCCTTTCCGGCGGAGGCATCCCGGGTGGCCTCGATGGCGCGCAGCGTGGCGAAGGCCAGCAGCAGCACCAAAATGGGGAGGTTGAGCGAGCTGATGAGCAACACCATGCCGCCGACGGTGCGTTTGCACAGGACGGCGATTAGCGCCAGCACGACCGCCAGCAGGAATAACGGAGTGTAGATGAAGGGGAGAAACACAATGGAGGGGAAGGCGAGCGAGGCCACCACCACGGACGTCGCGGTCCAGAGCAAAACCCAGCCAACGACCAACAGCCGGGAGACGGGCAGTATGTAGAGAGGTTTGGTGCCGGGGGATTTTTTTGTTTTGGGAGATGCCGGGGCGGGGGCTTTGGGCGGGGCCTTGGGGGGCTGGACTGGCGGTTTGACAGATGGTGGAGGGAGTGTGTGACGGGAGCCAGGGGATTGATCGGGGGCGGCGGTCGGGGGGATTTTTTTGAGAAGGGGCATGTGGGCAACGAGGTAAGGGGAGGTTTGTTAGCCTCATGGAATTTATTTTTAGGGAAAAGAGAAATGATAAATGACAGCTATTATGGG
>CALNBE010000087.1 GCA_937874455.1 uncultured Opitutia bacterium
CTTTCTTAGACAATTCATAATTCATAATTTTTAATTCTTAATTCAACCTATCGCCCATCGCCTAATTTCTAACCACGGATGACACGGATCAGCACGGATACCTGAGCGACTTTCTGAACACTGAAAACTAAGCTTCCTGTCGCCTTCCGATTTTTCCTTTGCGGCGCAAAATACGGCCAATCACCGCAGCTTTTGCGGCGAAAAACATGAGTTTCTTTATCCATGAACGCCCTGAGTGGCCCAATTTCCTTTGGGACGCCGGTGCTCTTTTGCCGGTGCTCGCCGAGGTCAGGAGTTTGCAGGGACGATTGCTCGGGCGAATGGCGGGGATCGGTTTTGACTTGGGCCAGGAGGCGTTTTTGGAGACCTTGGTTTTGGATGTGACCAAATCGGCCGAAATCGAAAATGAAATTCTCGACGCCCGCCAAGTGCGCTCTTCCGTGGCGCGACGTTTGGGCTTGGAGGCGATTGGAGAAGTGCGCGATCGGAGAATTGAGGGGGTGGTTGAAATGCTCTTGGACGCCACCCAGTGCCACGACCAGCCTTTGACGGCAGAAAGGCTTTTTGGCTGGCATGCCGCCTTGTTCCCCACGGGGTACAGCGGGGTGCAGCCCATCACCACGGGCGGTTGGCGTCGGGGTAGCATGCAGGTTGTTTCAGGGGCGATTGGCCGGGAAACCGTCCATTTTCAAGCTCCTGAGGCGGCGCGGGTCCCGGAAGAAATGACCCGCTTTCTGGAGTGGTTTGATCAGGCCACACTGCCGGATCCTGTGCTGAAGGCCCTGTTGGGTCACCTTTGGTTTGTCACAATTCACCCCTTCGACGATGGCAATGGCCGCATTGGCAGGGCCTTGATGGACATGCTATTGGCACGGGCCGACGGGGTGGCGCAACGTTTCTACAGCATGTCGTCGCAACTCCAGTTGGAGCGGCAGGATTACTATGCGATTTTGGAGCAAACCCAACGGGGCGGGCTGGAGGTGACTGCTTGGCTGTGCTGGGGATTGTCCTGCTTGCGCCGTGCCTTGCTGGCAGCGGAGAACACCCTCGGCCGGGTACTGGCCAAGGGAAAGTTTTGGCAGGAAAATGCCCACCTACTGCTCAACGAAAGGCAGCGTCAGCTCTTGAACCGACTGCTCGACGGGTTTCAGGGGAAACTGACCACCTCCAAATGGGCTAAAATTGCCAAATGCTCTACTGACACCGCCTTGCGTGACCTCCAAGACCTGGAGGAAAAAGGCTTGCTGGCCCGTGTCGGCCCCGGCGGACGTGGAACCCATTACCAGCTCCTAGCCCCTAGAATCTAGCTGCTAGTTCCTAGCCTCTATCGTCCATCGCCTCGTATCTTTCTTCCCTAGCAAACTAGCTCCTAGCGACTAGAAACTAGCCCATCGCCTTTAGCCCTTAGCCTAATTTTTACCACGGATCAGCACGGATGATTGGGATGGTTTCTAGCGCCTAGCCGCTAGTTCCTAGCTCCTCGTGCCTTTAGCCTTTAGCCTAGCTCCTAGTCTTGAGTATGTTTTCGTATCTCACTCAACCTGAAGGCAAAACGCTTGAATTTAAGCGGGACTTGTCTTCGCCTTTGCCGGTTTTGCGGACGCTGATTGCGTTTGCCAACTCGGCGGGCGGGCGGGTGGTTATTGGTGTGGATGATGCGCGGAATGTCATTGGTGTTGAAGATCCGTTGGCCGAGGAGGAGCGTTTATGCAACATGGTCGCGGATTCCATTGAACCGCGCTTGGTGCCCAATGTGGAGCTGCAAACTGTGGAGGGGAAGACGCTGTTGATCGCCGAGGTTTTTCCCGGAAGTGGTCGCCCCTATTCGCTGAAAAAAGAGGGAAGAGAGCAGGGTGTTTATGTCCGCTTGGGGTCGAGCAATCGACTGGCCGACAGGGAGTTGATTGGCGAGCTGCAGCGTTCGGTCGAGGGGCGGGCGTTTGATGAGATGCCGCTGCCAGATTTGACGGTGGAGGCGCTCGATTTGACTGCCGCTCAGGAGCTATTTGGCGCGCAGAGGAAATTGGATCAGAAGACTTTGCTCGCATTGCGATTGCTCTGTCACGAACAGGGGCGGCTGGTGCCGACCAAGGGGGCGTTGCTGCTTTTTGGAAAAGAACGCCTGGCCTATTTCCCCGACGCTTGGATCCAATGCGGACGGTTTTTGGGTAAGAGCAAATCGCATATATTTGATCATATAGAAATTAATGAGCCTTTGCCGCGGGCGGTGGAGAGCATGCTTTCGTTTCTCAAAAAACACGCTGACCGGGGAGCGGATCTTTCCCAACTGCAACGCAAGGATATCTGGAGCATTCCGCTGACCATTCTGCGAGAGGTATTGGTCAATGCGGTGGTGCATGCCGACTATTCGCAGCGGGGCGGGCCCTTGCGAGTGGCGTTTTTTGACGACCGGATCGAGGTGGAAAACCCTGGCATCCTCCTGCCTGGAATGACCATCGAGGATATGAAGCTGGGCGTTTCCAAAATTCGCAATCCAGTCATTGCCCGAGTGTTTCGGGAGCTTGGACTCATCGAGCAGTGGGGGAGCGGAATCCGGCGTGTTTTCGAACAGGCGGCCGAATCACAATTACTTGAGCCGCAGATACTCGAAGTGGGCTTGCGACTGCGGGTCATCATTCCTCTGCTGGAATCTGCCCGCAAGGGAGAGCCGCAACGGAACAAAAAAAGTGAGCAAGTCGGTGAGCAAGTTGGTGAGCAAGTTGGTGAGCAAGTCGGGACTATTTTGCAAGCATGTACTCAAGGGCCAAAGACCCGGAAGGAATTGCTGGCGGCTGCGGGGCTGGCCAATGTTTATCTGAATTATAAACGACATCTGTTGTCCTTGGTGGAGCAGGGGTGTTTGGCAATGACCCATCCCGAAAAACCAACCAGTCGGCTGCAACGCTATCGCTTGACGGAAAAAGGGAAGCAACGACTAGCGACTAGGAACTAGCCCCTCGCGTCAACACCAAGTCCGCAAAGGAAATTCTTCAAAAAAACATTCGTGTCTACCCGTGTTCATCTGTGGTTCAAAAACTCACGCAGAGGCGCAGAGACGCGGAGGAAGGAGGCA
>CALNBE010000088.1 GCA_937874455.1 uncultured Opitutia bacterium
TTTCACCACGGTGGTCTGCATGCCGGACACCAAGCCGCCGGCGGACAACGTCGGCACGGTGCAATTGATCAAGGACATCACCGCGCGAACCGCGCTGGTGCGGGTTTTGCCAACCGGCACCATCACCGTCGGCCACAAGGGCGAGAAGCTGGCCCCGATCGGCTCGTTGAGAAAAGCCGGGGTGGTGGCAGTGACCGACGGCATTGGCGGCGTGCAGAACAACGAGATCATGCGCCGGGCGCTGGAATACGCTTCGATGTTCGGACTGGTGGTGCTGGATCACTGCCAGGACAACAGCATGACCCAGGGCGCGGTGATGCACGAGGGCGTGTGGTCGGTGCGGCTGGGGCTGCGGGGATTCCCCCGCGCCGCGGAGGAAATTGTGGTGGCGAGCGACATTATTTTGGCGCGACTGACCGGGGCGCGGCTGCACCTGCAGCACATCACCTCCGGGCATTCGGTGGAACTGATCCGGCACGCCAAGGCGCTGGGCGTGTCCATTTCCGCCGAGGTGGCGGCGGATCATTTGCTGCTCACCGACGCGGCGTTGCACGACTACAACACCAACGCCAAGCTGGCCGCGCCGCTGCGCGAAGAGGAGGACCGGGCGAAACTGCTGGCCGGAGTGCGCGACGGCACGATTGACGCGATCGTCTCCGACCACGCGCCGGTGACACCGACGGAGAAGGACTGCGAGTTCGACTATGCGCCCTTCGGCACGATTGGGTTTGAAACCGCGCTCTCGGCGGCGCTGGAGGCGCTGCATTTTGGCGAGGGCATTCCGCTTTCGCTGGTGGTGGAAAAACTGACCTCCGGTCCGGCCAAGGTGCTGGGGTTGGACGCCGGCACGCTGCTGCCCGGACGCGCGGCGGACATCGCCGTGTTTTCCCCGGAGGAAGTCTGGCGGCCGCAGGCGGGCGGATTTTTCAGCAAGGCCAGCAACAGCCCCTACTTGGGCCGCACTTTGCACGGCAAGGTGCGCACCACGGTGGTGGGCGGAAAAGTGGTTTTTGACAACGGACGCATCGTCGAGTGAGCCTGGAAAATTTCATGGCCCAGATGGCCTTGTTGACTGCGGGCGACTGGGTGATGCTGGTGGCGCAATTGGCCCTGCTGGGTGGCGGCTGCTGGGCGC
>CALNBE010000089.1 GCA_937874455.1 uncultured Opitutia bacterium
ATATGCCGGAGCAAGACGAACGCATGGCCGATCTCGAACACGCCATGAAGACGCTCGTCGAGTTCATGCAGACGCACCAGCAATGGGCGATCCCGATCGTCTTCGCCGTCGCCTTCGCCGAATGCGTCGCCCTGATCGACGAAAGCGGCGTGGACTGGCACAAGGTCGTCTTCCACTGCTTCAGCGAAGGCCCAGAGGAAATCGCCCTGCTCAACCAACGCGGCGGACGCGGCTCCTTCACCGGCATCCTCACCTACCCCAGCGCCGCCAACATCCGCCACGCCGCCCTCGCTCAAGGGCTCGACCGCCTGATGCTCGAAACCGATTCCCCCTACCTTTCCCCGCAACCCGTCCGCGGCCAGCCCAACCAGCCCGCCCACCTTCGCCACACCGCCGAAAAAGCCGCCGAAATTTTCGGCATTTCCCTCGACCAACTCGCCGCCCGCACCACCGCCAACACCAAGGCCTTCTTCGGCCTGAAATAACACTATTTGGCAACAAGACGATAAGCTGAAAAGCATTCGCATACGTGTGTTGATTCTCAGACAAACGATATGACACCGTTCCACGGCGGACGCGAATATTGTGATGACTAACGGAGGAAAATCGGCAATGAGTAGTCGCGGAGGAAAACGGCCCGCTGCCCACTGCAGCGAATGGATTTTTACACATTCGCTGTGATGGTTAACAAGCGTCGGTAATTCAGATGGTTAGGGCGGCTTATTCCTTGGCTCCTGCTTTTAATGTGATTTAAGTCAAAAACGTCAGGCGGTAGGAATAAAGGAAAGGCAAATTGAACCCCTTGCTTTTCTCTCTCTACCTAATGAAAAATTCACCCTGCCTGTTTTCCACTCGCTGCCTGTTGGCGGCAGTCACGCTGCTTCCGGTTGTCGCCACCGCGACTACTGTCAACTACGACGGCACGGATCCGAGTCTGATCCAGACTCATCCAATATACTCCGGGATGACCGCGCTTTTTCCCGGAGCCAGTTTGACCGACAACACCGTTAACGTTACCGGGGGCAGCACCACTTGTGGAATTCATGGTGGCTTGGGCACTGGGGCGGAAACAGTCTCCGGAAACTTGGTCAGAATTGCCCAAGATAGTGCGATGGATCCCATTATTAGTGGTGGGGACATTTATGGCGGATACAGCGATAGCGGAGCCGCCAATCGCAACCGGGTGGAAATTTCCAGCGGCACTATTGATGCGATGGTGTATGGTGGCTTTGTCTTTGACTCCGGCACATCCAGTGGTGGCACCAGCGGAAACAGTGTGCTTGTTTCCGGCGGCCAAGTCAACAGGTGGTTCATTTACGGCGGCCAAGTCAACGGGGGCTCCGGGACGGCGACGGATAATCAAATAGAAATTACCGGGGGACAGATATCGTGCAGCAGCTTGATTGCCGGGGCCAGCCGAGAAGGTGCCGCGACCAATAACCGGATCCATATCACTGGTGGCGTCATCAATGTCATGGGGACAATCCAAGGTGGCCAGTCCTACACGAAGGCTAGTAACAACAGCATCATTATTGAAGGAGGCACGGTGAGCGGGAACATTGCCGGCGGAGCAATCATCGTTGATCAGCGTATGCCCGGGGCCAAGGTGGCCACGAACAATACTGTGACCATCCATGCGACGGCCAATGTGGCGCAGACAAAACTCTATGGAGGCTGGGATATTGATGTTACCGGGGCTACCGACCTGAAAACCGGCAACACCTTGAATCTTTACGGCGAAGGAATCACGGTGATCAGCGCGGCCAATTTCGAGACCTATAATTTCTACCTTTCGGATTCCTCCGCGCCCGGCAGCACCGTGCTGACGCTGACCACTGGCGACACGACGGATCTGCAGGGTGTAAAGGTGAACGTGGGCGTCTCCGGAAGCCTCCGTCCGCTTGACTTGGGAGACCAGGTCACGTTGATCGACGCCTCGGCGGGCGGGATTAGCGGATTACCGTCGAACACCATCGCCACCAGCACCGGAATGCAGGGCGTGACCTTGGAATATTTCTTCGACTTGGAAGTGCTGAACAATCAGTTGGTGGCGACTGTGCGTGAAGCCGCAGTGGCCGACCAAAGCAAAGCCTTGTCGGAGGGATTTCTCTCCGGGCTAGCATTGGGCAACCAGGGCGCGGACTTGCTGGCCGGACGGGGCATCAGCAGCGCGTTGCAGGCTGCCCGGCGCGGGCAGGCGGAGGTCGCGCAGGAAAACGCTGCCGCCGGAACGGGCGGAGAAAACGCCGGGAAGTTCGGCAACTGGACGGGTTTTTCCGCGATGCAGGGCGGCACGCAACGCATCTCGACCGGCTCGCACGTGGACCTGGACGGTTTTTCGCTGCTGGCCGGAGTCGCAAAGGGATTCTCGCTCACGCCCGGAGAGCTGAGTCTCGCCGCTTTTTTTGAATACGGCTACGGCTCTTTTGACACCTTTAACAATTTTTCCGGAAGCGAGGTGCGGGGCAGTGGTCACTCGAATTGCTATGGCGGCGGCGTGCTGGCCCGGATGGATTTCACGCCCTCCGCGACGGGATTTTTCCATGCGGAGGCGGCCGCGCGCGGCGGCTATATCGACAACGAATACGGCAGCACGGATCTGGCGGGATCGGTCGGGCAGTGGGCGGGTTACGACGCCGGAACCACTTATTTCGGTCTGCATGCCGGAGCGGGCTACCAGTGGAACGCAAAGGAAAACCTGGGCATCGACACCGGCGCGCAGTTCATGTGGACGCGGCAAAACGGCAAGGATGTGCGGCTGACTACCGGTGACGCGGTTTCCTTCGAGGATGCCGATTCCGTGCGGCTGCGGCTGGGTTCCCGCGCCACTTATGCGGTGAGCAAAAAGCTCAATCTTTACGGCGGGCTGGCTTGGGAATATGAGTTTGGCGGCGACGCCGACGCCAGCACCGGCGGCTATTCCATCGCGGCACCTTCGCTCGGCGGCAGCACGGGGATCGGTGAACTTGGTTTTTCCTTCACGCCCTTTGATTCGGGGAAATTCGCCAGCCTGATACTCAGCCTCGGCGTGGAAGGTTACGTCGGCAAACGCGAGGGTGTTTCCGGCAACGGCCAGATCAATTATCGCTTCTAAGGTGTTTTAATAAATTGGTGGGCCCTGCCGGACTCGAACCGGCAACCAAGGGATTATGAGTCCCCTGCTCTAACCATTGAGCTAAAGGCCCAGAAAAGCAGGCGCATCGTGCGGCGTTCCTTTTTCTTGTCAAGGTGCGCTGCAGCGGCTCGCCACACACAGGAGAAGTTTTCTTGCATACTACCCTTCCGTTGCGTCCAGCCGCCGGATCAGCAGGTCCAGCAGCAAGGGATGTTCTCCAACCAACGGGGTCATGCGGATGTGCTGCCGCGGATGTCTTTTCTCCGCTGCGGCGCAGATTTGCGCGATGTCGCCATTTTCCCCCGCGTGCCGACCGGGCAAAAGAAACTGCAGTGCGACCACAATTTTTTCCTCCGCCAGCTCCGGCACGTCCAAGGCGACCGCCAGCAAGGGTTCGTTGAAATCATATTTTTTTCCCGGACGCCGCTCCATCGACGCGACGCGCACACACTTGGCCACATCGCCCAATTGTGCTTGCAGCAAACCACCCAAACGGTCCCGCACCGCCGTCACCACGGGATTGGGGCTGCCGTGATCGACCAGCACCACTGCCGGACGTGCCCATTCGCCGATAACTCCCCTCACCTGCTCCGCCAAAATCTCCGTCAACACACGGTCACCCGTCTGTTTTTCCTCCGCCAGCGGAGGTGTAATTTGCAGGGAAAAATCCCCAATTTCCTCACGCAAGGTCCGCATTCTTTCGGGCAATTGAATCGTCATTATACTGCTCGGGCCAAAGAAAAACGGCAGCACGACAAAGCGAGTTTCCCCTGCGGCAACCCGGCGCCGAATGGCCGCTTCCAGTGACTCTGCCGCCCTGCCGCCCAGGTCCTCTGCGGGAATCTCATGACTGTACAGCAGGGCCGTCGCCTGCACTGCGCGGCGGGCTTGGGCTTCCAGCGCCGTCGCCACCCGGCGCAGCGCCAGCACGGACTCCGGGCGCAGGGAGCCGTTATCGACCAGAAAAACCGTGGGGCGTGCCATGCCTTTTTTCCTCCGCCTCTCAGGCAAAATCCTTCGCCCAAGCCTCGGCGAAATAAGTCAGAATCACATCCGCCCCCGCCCGGCGGATCGCCAGCAGAGATTCGTCTCGCGTGGCCCGCAAATCCAGCCAACCGCGTTCCGCCGCGGCATGAATTTGCGCGTATTCGCCCGACACTTGGTAGGCGGCCAGCGGCAACGCGGTCTCCATTCGCAGCTCGCGCAAAATGTCCAAATACGGCCCGGCAGGTTTCACCATCAGCATGTCAGCCGCCTCCGCCTCGTCCTGTTGTGCTTCACGCAAGGCTTCCCGACGGTTGGCGGGATTGAGTTGATAAGTCGCCTTGGAAATCGGAACCGCGTCCGGCGTCCGACTACTGCCCACCGCGTCGCGAAATGGCCCGTAGTAGGCCGAGGCAAATTTCGCTGAATATGCCAGAATCCCGGTGCGAGAAAATTCCTCCGCGTCCAGCACCTCGCGAATCGCCGCGATCCGCCCGTCCATCATGTCGGAGGGCGCGACAAAATCCACCCCCGCCCGTGCGTGCAGGAGAGCCATTTGCATCAAAATTTCCACGGTGCGGTCGTTGTCCACATCCGCGCCGTTCGCCGTCAGCACGCCGTCGTGCCCGTGCGTGGTATAGGGGTCGAGCGCGATGTCGTTAAACACCAATATTTCCGGCGCATGGGCTTTGATTTCCTCCGTGGCCCGAATCACCAGCGTTCGCGGATTAAGTGCTTCACGCCCATCCGCGGTTTTCAAGGCCGGGTCAATTTTGGGAAACAGCGCCACGCCGCGCAAACCGAGCAGGTGCAAATGACGGCAATGGGCTGCGATTTCCCGCAAAGGAATCCGGAAAACACCGGGCAGTGACGGCACCGGTTCCGGCGCGTCACCTTCCGTGACAAAAAGCGGCTGGATCAACTGTGCGGGCGTCACAACCGTTTCGTTCACCATGGCGCGAATCGCGGGACTTTGCCGCAAGCGCCGCATCCGAAGAGGCAAATTCATACGCTTCATTTTCGAGCATTTCCCTTGCGGCGCAAACCGCAAAAGCACGACATGGCGGTATGGTCAAAGAAAAATGCGCCCGGCAAAACCGGACGCATTTGAAAAGAGGAAAAGGCGCTCAAGCCACCCGCTCTTCGATCAAGAGTGTTTCCTTCGGACGTTTGGGTGCCAGCCGGTACGCATCGCGGAAGTAATGCAACGAAGCCTCCATGCGCGCCTCGTCGTTGTAGTGGATCATAATCAGCGGCTCGCCCTGTTTGACCTGGGTGCCGACTTTGCGGATTTCGGTAATGCCCACCGCCGGGTCAAGGGAGCCGTCTTTCTTGGTCGCCAGCACTTGAACGCCGCGGGCAATTTTCCCCGCGTCGATCGTATGCACGTAGCCGCGTTTGGGCGCAGGCAGCTTGCGGACATACTGGGCCTTGGGAAACTTGTCGGGATTGTCGATCCAGTCGGTTTTCCCGCCCTGGGCACGAATCATTTCCTTAAATTTTTCCAACGCGGAGCCGTCCTTGAGGTGACGCTCCACCGTTTGCTTCGCGGAAAGCGTCGAACCGGCCACTCCGGCCAAGCGGACGATTTCCATGCCGAGCTTGAGCACCAAGTCCTGCAAATCTTCTGGCCCCTCGCCCTTGAGCAGCGCCACCGCCTCCTTTACCTCCAATGCAGTGCCAACGGAATCGCCGAGCGGCTGGTCACTATCCGTAACCAGCGCGACACAGCGCCGGTTCATGCTGCGGGCGACACGGGTGATGGTGCGGGCCAGTTGTTTGGCCTGTTCCTTGTCCTTGATAAAAGACCCGTTGCCCCACTTCACATCAACCACCAAGCCTTCGCACCCCTCGGCCAGCTTCTTGGAGAGAATACTGCCGGTGATGAGTGGCAGGCTCGGGATGGTCGCGGTGCTTTGGCGCAGCGTGTACAACAAAGCGTCCGCCGGAGCAATTTCCTTGCACTGCTCGACGATGGCACAGTTCACCTTGCTCAGCAAATTGACATATTCCTTGAGCGTAACCTTGCTCTTAAAACCGGGAATGCTGGAGAGCTTGTCCACGGTCGAAATGACAAATTCCTCGTCCTTGCCATTCATCCCCGGCACCACCACTCCGGCGGCGGCAGCCAGCGCAGCCAGCACCATCGAAGTCTTGTCGCCCACGCCGCCCGTGGAAACTTTGGCCACTTTAGGTTGATGAATTTTGCCTAAATCCACCACTTCGCCCGAGAGCATCAATTCGTCGGACAATTTTGCGGTTTCCTGCGCGGACATCTGCTTGAAATAAATCGCCATCGCCAAGGCAGCCTGCTGGGCTTCCGGCATCTCACTATCCATGATCGAGTCAACGATATGGCGTATTTCCTCGTCCGTAAACTCATACCCATCGCGTTTTTTCTCAATGAGATATGCAAAAGAGGGCTTGAGGTTTTTCTTAGCTTCTAGAAGTTTTTCGGCCATGGATTTACAGTTTTTCAGGGAAGAAAAAAACCGCTCTCAGCCCGACGCTGATGCGGAGGAGGGCAACAGGTGAACATTTTTTTCCGCTTTGTCGAGAAAAAACCGCCCCCTCCTAGTTGATTTACCCTAGTTCCCGATTTCCAAATGGCCGCGCAACAGGCTGTCGCTTCCCAATTTTTCGTATTTTAATCTATTCACTCGAAACAAATTTCCCAGATCCGTCTCACTTCCAGAAAAAGCCGGAATCGCCTTTTCATCTGCAAAAATTGTGGGTGCGACATATTGATACAGATAGTCAGCTGCACCGCTCTTCAACCAAGATCCCAAAAAAGTTCCGCCACCTTCCACCCATACGCCGGGCAGATTCTCCTCCGCGCAGCGGTTTTTGAAGGCGCAAAAGAAATCCTGTTCCGTTGCCACAGGCAGCGCCCAGACCGCCACGCCGTTTTTCTTCAAAACATCCCGTCTTTCCTCCGCCGCCTGCGCTGCGGTCACCACCACCGTTTTCTCCCGCCACGCGTCACTGAAAACATGCAAGTCCAGCCGCTCCGCCGTTCGCAATCGTCGATCAAAAACAAAGCGCACGGGGCACCATTCCTCCGCGCCCTCGCACCGGCTGGTCAGCCGGGGATTGTCCGCTAGCACCGTGCCCGAGCTGGTGGCGATGGCCGGAAAATACCGCCGCCAGCGCATCACATCCGCGCGGGCAGTCGCGCCGGTGATCCACTGCGATTCGCCATGCCGCGAGGCAATCCGTCCGTCGAGGCTGGTCGCGGTTTTCAAAGCCACAAAGGGCTCCCGCCGTACAATCCAGTGGTTGAAAATCAAATTCAAATCCGCGCATTCCTCCGCCAAAATCCCGCTGATCACCTCCACCCCGGACTGGCGCAACACGGCAAAACCATTGCCCGCGTGCCCGGCAAAGGGATCTTCTGCGCCGACAATTACTCGTGCAATCCCCGCCCGCGCAATCGCCTCGCAACAGGCCCCCGTCCGGCCATGCGTCGAACACGGCTCCAGTGTCACCACCATCGTGGCGTCAGGCTTGGGCTTTCTTTCCAGATTATTCAGCGCAACACGCTCCGCGTGCAATTCCCCCGATCGCGCATGCCAGCCCTCGGCGACAATTTTCCCCTCCTCAATGATCAACGCGCCAACCATGGGATTCGGATGCGTTTCGCCCCAAGCCCGCCGGGCTAGTTCCAGCGCCCGGCGCATCCAGTTTTCCCATGATCCGTTGTCTGTCATTGGCGTTTTCCATTCGCCGCCGGTTTTCGCCACGCGCACCTCTCACCGGTTGCGTCGGCGCAACCCCGCCGGACGCGCCGCCGCGGCTGGCGCGCCCATCATCGGCTCAAAGCGATAGCGGAATCCATCCAGTTTCCTCCGCTCAATGGACCTTCCCAGCAATTGCTCGATGGCCTGCAGGTGCATGATTTCGTCCGGAGAAAAGAGCGTGAACGCCTCGCCTTCCGCCGAGGCCCGGCCAGTGCGGCCAATGCGGTGCACATAATCCTCGGGATGCTCGGGCACGTTGTAATTGATCACGTGGGAAATGCCCTGCACATCCAGTCCGCGCGCGGCGATGTCGGTAGCCACCATCACCTGATATTTCCCCGACTTGAATCCGGCCAGCGCCTCCGCCCGCTCCCGTTGCGAGCGGTCGGCGTGCATGGTGGTCACCTTGTAAGGCGTCGATTCCACCCACTCGGTGATGCGGTCGGCGTCGCGCTTGGTGCGGGTAAAAATGATCACGCTTTTGAAATCCGTCTTCTGCAGCAATGCCAGGAGCAGGTCGTATTTCTGGTAGCTCTCCACCGGGAAAATGGAGTGTGCCACGGTTTCCGCGGCAGTCGCGCCGGAACGCGCATCGACAATCTCCGGCTCGCGCAAAGCCCACTTGGCAATGTTCAAAATAGATTTTTCCACCGTCGCGGAAAACAGCAGGGTCTGCCTTTCCTTCGGGCAAAGATTGATGATGCGCGACACGTCTTCGATGAAGCCCATGTCCAGCATCCGGTCCACCTCGTCGAGGATCAGCACCTCGATCTTGTCGAGCCGCGCCTTGCGCTGCCCCCACAAATCCAGCAACCGGCCCGGCGTGGCCACAATCACGTCCGCCCCGCATTCCAACTCGCGCACTTGCGGCTTGTAGCTGACGCCGCCGTAAAGCAGCGTGATGCGCAGGTCGGCCAGCACCCCGTAGCGTTTGAAATTTTCCTCCACCTGCACCGCCAGCTCCCGCGTCGGCACCAGCACCAGACAGCGAGGATGCGGCGCATGCTCACTCAGGCGTTGCAAAGTTGGCAGCGCAAAAGCCGCTGTTTTTCCGGTGCCGGTCTGCGCCGCGCCGATGATGTCCTT
>CALNBE010000090.1 GCA_937874455.1 uncultured Opitutia bacterium
CCCGGTTTACGGCGTGCAGTTTCACCCCGAATCCTATGCCACCGAGCACGGGATGCGGCTGCTGGAAAATTTCCTCCGCCTCTGATTTTTCGCCATGTACTGCCCGAAGTGCGGTCATCAGGACACCAAGGTGCTCGACACGCGCATCGCCGCCAACGGCCTGTCCATCCGCCGCCGCCGCCAGTGCCTAGCCTGCGAATACCGCTTCAACACCGTCGAGGAAATTTTGCCCGAGGACATTCTGGTCGTGAAGCGCGACGGCTCCCGCGAGTCTTTCGACCGCGCCAAAATCCACCATGGCGTGCGCAAGGCGACCGAGAAGCGCCCCATTCCGGGCGAGCAGGTCAACCAGCTCGTCTCCGACGTGGTCAGCGCCATCCAGCAGCGCTGCGAAACGGAAATTCCCTCGCGCGACATCGGCGAGCTGATCATGGAACATCTCCGCCAGCTCGACCACATCGCCTACGTGCGCTTCGCCAGCGTGTATCGTGATTTTCACGACATCGACGAGCTGCAGCAAATGATCACCCAGCTCCGGCGCGACAAACCCTGATTTTCCTTTCCATGCTTGACGCCGTCATTGCCATTCGAGAGCGCCTCCGCTCCCACAGCCCGCTTGTTCACTGCCTGACCAATCAGGTGGTGAAAAACTTCACCGCCAACGTGCTGCTCGCACTGGGGGCCGCGCCCGCCATGGTCGAGGATCCCGGCGAGGCCGGCGAATTCGCCTCCGTCGCCAGCGGACTGCTGGTCAACCTGGGCACGCTCAGTCGCGAGCAAATCCAGGCGATGGACAACGCCATTTCCTCCGCCCGCAAAATCAACACGCCCTGGGTGCTCGATCCGGTGGCGGTCGGCGGACTTTCCCTTCGCACCGACTTCGCCCGCAAAATCATTTCCTCCAGCCCGGCCATCATTCGCGGCAACGCCTCCGAGATCATCGCCCTCGCGGGACAAGACGGCGGCGGGCGGGGTGTCGAGAGCGGCCGCAGTTCCGAGGCGGCGCTGGAGGCCGCCCGGTCGCTGTCCCGCAAAACCGGCGCGGTAGTATTGGTGACTGGCAAAACCGACTACGCGATTTCGGGCGCAAAGGAAATTGCCATCGCCAACGGCCATCCGCTGCTCACCCGCGTCACCGGAGTCGGCTGCGCCATGGGTGCGGTTTGCGCCGCCACCGCCGCCGTCGCCGACTCTCCACTGGAGGCTGCGGTGGCATCTGCGGTTTTCTTCGGCGTCGCCGGGGAAATCGCCGCCCGTCATGCGCCGCACCCCGGCACCTTTGCCGTGAAGTTTCTCGACGCGCTCGACGCGCTCAACGCCACTTTGCTGGTGGAATACGCCCGCGTTTCCTCTGCGGAACAATAAATTTTCCTCCGCCCTTTTTCCCATGCCCGCTTCCGTCAACTACTCGCTCTATCTGGTCACCGACGACGCCGCACGCTGCCGGCTCGGCCTGCTTGACACGGTGGCGGAGGCCGTCGCGGGCGGAGCCACCGTCGTTCAATACCGCGCCCCGCACCGCCAGAAACGCCTGGCCTACGAGGAGGCGCTAGCGCTCCGGCAACTGCTCGCGCCGCAAAAAGTCCCCCTCATCATCAACGACCATGCCGATCTGGCCCTGGCGGTGGAGGCGGACGGCGTGCATGTCGGCCAGCGCGATCTGCCCGCCGCCGCAGTCCGCCAAATCATCGGGCCCGGCAAACTGCTCGGCCTCTCCATTTCCTCCGCAGCCCAGCTCGCCGCCACCGATTTTTCCCTGCTCGACTACATCGGCATCGGCCCGGTTTTCACCACGCAAACGAAACTCGACGCCGCCCCGGTAGTCGGCCCGGAAACGCTCGCACAACTGGTCCGGCAAAGCTGGGTCCCGGTTGTCGCCATCGGCGGCATTTCCCTGCGAAACGCCTCCTCCGTCTGGGAAACCGGTGTGAACGGCCTTGCGGTGGTTTCCGCCGTGTGCGGGGCCGCATCCCCGCGCGCCGCCGCGCAAGCCCTGCTTCAGGCAAGGTAGCGCGCCACCAGCGTCAACGGCGTGGCCGGGCCGAGATCCGCCCGCACCACATGACCGTTGCCGGGTGCCACGGCAATCGCCGCGCCGTCCTTGTTCAGCAAAGTCGTCAACCGCACCTCCCGCGTTTCCTCCGGGGAAAGCACCTGCAGACGATCGCCCGAGGCAAAACGGTTTTTCACATCCAAAGTGGAAAGTCCGGTCGCGGAATCATAGGCGATGACCTCCGCGACAAATTCCTGCTTCAGGCTGCGCGATTGTCCGGTCGCGTAATTTTGCAGCTCGTGCGACTCGTGCCGCCCGAGAAACCCGTCGGTATAGCCGCGATTCGCCAGTCCGTCCAATTCCTCCAGCAGCCGCGGGTCAAAAGACCGCCCGGCCACCGCGTCATCAATCGCCCGCCGGTAAATTTGCGCGGTGCGGGCTGCGTAGTAATGCGATTTCGTCCGCCCTTCGATCTTCAGGCTGTCCACGCCGATTTCCACCAACCGCCGCACATGTTCCACCGCCCGCAGGTCGCGGGAATTCATGATGTAGCTGCCGCTTTCGTCCTCAAAAAACTCCATCCACTCGCCCTCGCGCCGTCCGTTCTCCTGCAGCAAATACGGCTTCGTCGCCATCGGATGCGGCTGGTATTCCTCCGCGATTTCCTCCGCGCCGCCGGATTTTTCCTCCGGCATAATCACGCCCTCGGCCGTTTCCCTCGCGGGCGCGAGGCTGTAGTTCCAGCGACAGGCGTTGGTGCATGCGCCCTGGTTGGAATCGCGATTGCTGAAATAACCCGAAAGTAGGCACCGCCCGGAATGCGCCATGCACAGCGCGCCGTGCACAAACACCTCCAGCTCCATCTCCGGACACTCCTGACGGATCTCCGCAATTTCGTCGAGTGACAGCTCCCGCGAGAGAATGACGCGTGTCAGGCCCAGCTTCTGCCAAAACTTCACGCTGGCGAAATTCATCGCGTTTGCCTGCACCGAGAGATGCACCGGGATGTCCGGCCAGTTTTCCCGCACCAGCATGATCAATCCCGGATCGGCCATGATCAGCGCGTCCGGTCGCAATGCCAGCACCGGCGCGATGTCCTGCACAAAGGTCCGCAGCTTGCGGTTGTGCGGCGTCAGGTTGATCGCGAGGAAAAACGATTTCCCTTGCTCCCGCGCCATCCGGATTCCCTCCGCCACAAAATCCGCCTTGCGAAACTCGTTGTTCCGCACCCGCAGACTGTAGCGGGGCAGCCCGGCATAAACGGCATCCGCGCCGTAGGCATACGCATAGCGCAGACTTTTCAACGACCCCGCGGGGCAAAGCAATTCCGGACGGCGCGCAGGCGATTTCATGCGGCAACAAGCTTCCGGAAAACCGGAACAACGCAAATCATCTTCACCCTGCCGCGCAGAATCAACGGGTGCCGAGGCGACCGCCGGTCGTGTTTTGCAGACGCCGCGGTTGTTCCATCTGGAGCACAAACTCCCCGGGTGCCACATATCCCAAACGCTGGCGCACTTCGTTCATGAAAAATTCCTGATCATTCCGCACTCGCTTCAAATACTCGTCGTTATTGCGCACCCGCGCCCGAACCGTCTGCACTTTCCGCTCCAATTCCATCTTGTGTTTTTCCAGCTGAGCCAGTTGACGCTGCGACTCATTCCACGACTCCCAAAAGAAATAACCCACCACCATGAAAATCAAGGTGATCACCAAAAAGAGGAGCATCCCCCATGAACTGGAGCTAGTCTGAGTCCGAGCCATCTGACGCGGGGAAGTAACGGCTGTTATCTAGTTTGAAAAGAGCAAAATGCGCATCTGCAAAAAATTCCTCCACTCCAGACCGGCTCACAGAAAGACGATCAGGAAACTTTGCCAGATTCCTCCCAACACCAAAATCGCCGCGAGCACGCTCAGAATCAACTTGCTGAAAAACGGCACCGCAATCGGGCGCGCCAGCTCCTGTGCCTTTTCCTCCGAGACCTCCGTCCGAAGAAAGGCCTCTCTCAGCCAGCCGAAATAATAGTAAACGCCGGCACCCACGCAGAGCAGCGCAATCGTCGCCAGGCACCACAGCCCGGCCTGCAACGCCGCGTAGATAATCAGGAACTTGGCCACAAAGCCCAGCGAGGGAGGAATTCCCGCCAGCGACCCGACGCCGCAACCCAGTACGCCTGCCAAAAAAGGATTTCTCCGCAGCAGCAACTGGTAGTCCTCCGTGCTTTGCGCGCTGTCATCCTCCCCAGCCATCGCCGCCATCACCCCGAAGGTCGCAAAGCCGCCGACTAGGTAGGCCGCGAGATAGATGACAATGGCCGACGCCGCCAAAGGTTCGCCCGTCAATGCCGCCAGTACACCCAGCAGCAAAAAACCCGCATGAGAAATTCCCGAAAGCCCCATCAGCCGCTTCACATTCGTTTGCCCCAGCGCCGTCAGATTGCTGAAGAGCAGCGTCGCGCCGGTCATCACCGACAGCAGCCAGTATAACGGCCCCGGCACCGCGCCGGAGCCCACCGCCGCCGCAAAGGGGCCGGCCAGCAAAATCAACAGGGTAAACATTCCAGCGGCTTTCGACGCCACCGCCAAAAAGGCCGTGGTCGGTGTGGGCGCGCCTTGGTACACATCCGGCACCCAAATTTGGAAGGGAAACATCCCGATCTTGAAGGCGACGCCGCCGATCACCAGCGAAATGCCGGCGAGGATCAGGGGGTTGGTCAAATTCGCTTCAATGACCGCCTGCAAAAAGGCAAAATTCATCGCATCGCCAACCGCTCCTCCGTTCAACACCGGATTGCCCGCCGCGCCGTACAGCAACACGATGCCGAACAACAGCAACGCCGAACTCAGCCCACCCATCACCAGATATTTTACTCCGGCCTCCAGCGAAGCACTGCTGGTGCGGTTGTAGCCGACCAGCACGTAAAAACCCACCGTGATCGTTTCCAGCGCCACAAACAACAGCACGAAATGATTGCTCTGCACCAACAGCAGCATCGCCGCCGTCACCACCAACGCGATGTGCAGAAACTCCGTAACGGGCAAATTCCGCCTCCGCAGGAACCCTGCGCCCAGCCAGACGACAAAAAAGGCCGCGACCAAAAAGAAAACCCGCAGAAACGCGGTGCTCGGCAATCGCTCCGCAAACATCCCGTAGCTCTGCCGAAGCAGCCCGCCGAACAATTCCACCGACGAGCCGGACAATGCAGGATTCA
>CALNBE010000091.1 GCA_937874455.1 uncultured Opitutia bacterium
GCACGGGAATTTCCTTTACCCGCCGCCCTTCCCGCTCGGCATTCCACAATAATTCTGCTCCGAGGAAAAATCGCTCCGAGGTCAGCCCCGGACTTTTCGCCGCATACCAACTCCGGCGGAAAAATTTGAAACCGCAGGCAATGTCCGTCGCCCGGATGCCCGCCAGCCCCCGGATGCCCTTGTGCAGAGTCCACGAGAGAATGGTCCGCAGCCAGCCGCGGTTGCGCACCACCGCGCCTCGCAGCCAGCGCGAGCCGTTGACGACAGTCATTTCCTCCGCGTCAAACTCCCGCAACACGTCGCCCAGATGCGTCACATCCGTCGCCATGTCCGTGTCGCAATACCCGACCACGTCCGCCGTGCTGGCGTCCCAGGAGGCGCGCAGCGCCAAGGCCAGTCCTGGTTTTTCCAGTCGTAAATAGCGCGTCGGCACCCGGCTTTCCTCCGCCAGCCGCCGGGCAATTTCCTCCGTCCGGTCGGTCGAGCCGTTGTCCGCAATCACTACCGTGATTTTTGCCCGTTCCTGATTTTGCAAAATCCAATCGGCCAACACCGCATACCCCGCCTCCAGACGATGCTCTTCGTTGTAGCAGGGAATGGTGATTTCCAAGTGCATTTGAGCAAAGACAGGCATTATTCCGCTTTGTTGCACGATCCGGTGACACCCCTACTCGAATGTAACGAAACTGCATGATTTCTTTCGCGCCAAAACGGTCCGCCACAATCCGGTCCGTCCCGGACGTGCCGACCCAGCGTCCGGACTGTCCGCTCATGGAATGACGCGGCGCTGCCGAAATTCCTCAAAGAGCCGCAAAAACATGGTTTCGCTGTCCACTACCGGATGAAAACCCGCCTGCCTGATCTTGGTAGTCGAGCTGATCACATCCCAGTCGCAACCAAAGATAAAGTCGCCAAATGCCCACGAGGCGACTTTCGCATAAGGGATTTCCAGCAAGTGATTTTCCCTGGTCAGTTCGTCCCATACCGGTGCCTTGTCCGCCATCTGTTCACCCAGCCGGAGTCTCTGGGGCTCGGCCAGTTCCATTCGAAAATAACGGGCAAAACTTTCCCATAACTGCTGCCAGCGAAAAAGGTCGCCGTTGGTCAAGTTATACGCCTCGCCGGCCTGGGCGTGTTCGGCGGCCCACAGCGAGCCAGCTGCCAGTTGGCCCGCATCGGTGACTTGGGCAAGTTTCCCATAGCAAACCGCGCTGCCCGGAAAACGTAGCGGCAACCCGAGCCTTTTGGAAATCGAAGCATAAACGGCGATGACCATCGCCAGATTCATCGGATTCCCCACCGCAAAACCGCACACCACGTCCGGACGCAGGATCACCGCCTCCCATGGCCGTCCCGCCGCCGTGGCCAGCAGCCAGTCCTGCTGGTCGTAATAAAAGTTTGGAGGCATGTGCCGGGAATCATTTTCCCGCGCCGGCGTGGTGAAACGCCCGAGGTGCGCGCCGTAGTATTTCGCACCCTGATAAAGGATCACGCGCTGCAACACATCGGAGGCCGCGTCAATCGCCCGGATGGCATTTACGAGCATGGAGAGGTTCACCGAGACCTGCCGTGTCGAGTCGGCTTGCTCCTGGTAAGCGGCGAAAAACACATGGGTGACATCGCGCAACTCGCGGAAAGCCCGACTGGTCGCGTCCGCGTCAGTAAGATCGACGGAAATGAAATTCGCCGGAGTCGCAAAATCGGGCTGGCGCCGGGAAACCGCAGTCACCCGCCAATCCGGACGGGATGCGAGGTGCTCGACGAGGTTGCGGCCAATAACTCCAAGGCCGCCGAGAACAAGGGCATGCTGCTGTGCTTTCATGGAAATAAAAATACTCAGAAAAATGAGGTTGGAGGCAGTGTCGCTTAAATATTCATACCGGGAAATTGCTCATAGGAATTGTCCACGCGGGTCGAAAAACGCGAACGTCTTCACCTCCAAATAGAAGTTGCAACAAGATATACCGTTCAATCTTACGAATAAAATAAGGTGCTACGGCTGCTTTGGCAGCTGATTATCCGTCCGAGGCGTTCGCCCCCAGAAAATTGCCATTTTATACACGCAGACGGACACGGACACCTTCCTCCAACTACGCATCCTCCATCCCGAAAACCGGGGCGTTTTTCATACCCTCGCGAAACACTCTGCCGCGCGCTTACCCAAGCTTTTCCTTTGCCCAGGCAATTGCCCCGGCTTCGTCGGCAAACGCACCGTCCAGTTGCGCCTCGAAACCGGCGTCGAGAATCGCCCGAAAGTCCGGTCCCGGCGCCATCCCCAGCGCGATCAAATGCCGCCCGAGCAGGATCGGCTTCGGAGCCGCGTCGCTCAACGCCAGCACCGCCGCCCGCTCCAGCAACCATTTCCCTTGCGGCGATTCCTCCACCACCAGCCGGTCAATCCCCCCGACATGCCGGGCCAGCCGGCGCACCGCCACGTCGCTCGCCTGGTTGCGCCACAAATCCAGCGGGCGCATGTGGCATTCCACCAGCGGCAGCACCGCCTCGATCAAATCCTTGTGCCGGGTCATCCGCTCCAGAAAACGCCGCGCAATCGGCACCCCCGCGCCTTCATGTCCGTAGGAATGCCAGCGTCCGTCCGCCTCCTTTTTCGTCGTCACCGCCTTGCCGAGGTCATGGCACAGCACCGCAAAGCCGACCACCAAGTCCTCCCAATTGTCGCCGATCCTCCGCTCCGCAAACGCATCCAGACAATGCGAGGTGTGCTCCCACACATCGCCCTCGGGATGCCACTCCGGATCCTGCGGGCAATCGATCAACGCGGCCAGTTCGGGGAAATAATTCACCCAGCCACAATCGCGGAGGAAACGCAGTCCCCACGAGGGCTTTTTTCCTTTGAGCAACAGCTTCGCCCATTCCTCGAAAATCCGTTCCGCCGGCAATCCCTCCGGCTCAATCTTCCGGCACAGCGCCACGGTTTCCTCCGCAGGGCGCAGCAAAAACCGCGCCGTAAACTGCATCGCCCGCAGCACCCGCAACGGATCCTCCGCAAACGCCGCCGAGGTGTGCCGCAAAACGCCTGCCGCCAGGTCGCGCTGCCCGCCGTGCGGATCGAGAATTTCCCCCGAGCGCGGGTCCCAGTAAATTGCGTTCCCCGTAAAATCCCGCCGCGCCGCCGCCTCTTCAACGGGCATCGCCGGGTCGCCTTCCACCACAAACCCTTTGTGCCCGGAACCGGACTTCGATTCCCGCCGCGGCAAACTGACATCCACGTCCACGCCCTTCAGTTTGAAAACCCCGAACGACTGCCCGACGGAAATCACCTGAAATTCCTCCGCCAGCGCGGCCTTCAATTCCTTTGCCGCCAGCCCGTAAACCTCCACGTCAATATCCTTCGGCTTTTCTCCCAGCAGCGCGTCACGCACGCAGCCGCCGACCAACAACGCCCGGCCGCCCGCCGCCATCACCCGCTCCACCACCCGCGCCACGGGCGCCAGTTCGCCCTCCAGCACAATCAAATTCTTCCTTCGTTCTCCTTGCGTCATGCGCCCAGCAGAAGAACCCCGCCGCCGCTGACAACCCTTCTTCGCCCGGCCCGCCGCGCTGGTCATTCCCTTTTCCTCCGCCGTTTTAAGCATTGAGCCGCCGCCGCCACCGCCTAGAAATCCGCCCCATGCCCACCAGCGCGCACGACGAACGCCAGATCAAGCCTGCCGACCTTCGCGGCATTCTGAAATACGTGCCCATGTTTCGCGACCACATCTTCGTGATCGCCATCGACGGCAGCATCATCGAGCACGAAAACTTCGCCAACACCATCACCGACATCGCCGTGCTCCGCAGTCTGCACATCAAGGTGGTGCTGGTCCACGGCATCGGCAAACAGCTCCGCGACGCCGCAGCGCAAAACAAGGTCCGCCTGCCCGATGTTTACGGCGAGGGGCCGACCGACGCCACCGCCTTGGCACTGGCCCGCGACACCACCGGGCGCGTCTCCCACACCATCATCGAGGCGCTTTCCCACAGTGGACTGAAGACCGCCGTCACCAACGTCGTGCGCGCCACCGAAATCGGCGTGATCAAGGGAAAAGACCAGCTCTTCACCGGCAAGGTGGACAAGATTGACGTCGCCGCGCTGAAAAGTCTGCTTGCGCTCGACATCGTCCCGCTGGTCACGCCCATCCTCTGCAACCGCGAGGGCCAGCCCCTCCGGGTCAACAGCGACCTGCTGGCCGCCGAACTCGCCACCGCGCTCGGCGCATCCAAACTCATTTTCCTCACCCCCTTCCCCGGTCTGGTCATCAACAAGGAGGTGGTCGTCAACATTCCCCTGCGCGCCCTCGCCGCACTGCTCAACGGAAAAAAAGCCGATGCCATCGAGGAGCGGCTGCGCAGCAAGGCCCGCTTCGCCATCCGCGCCCTGGAAAACGGCACACCCCGCGCCCACATCCTCGACGGTCGCGTCACCGGCGGGTTGCTCACCGAGATTTTCGACAAGGTCGGCCTGGGCACCATGATCCACGCCAACGACTACGACCAGATCCGTCCCGCCAAGAAAAAGGACGCCCAGATGATTCACAACATCACCAAATTCGGCGTCAAAACCGAGAT